>CAINDV010000393.1 GCA_903847485.1 uncultured Verrucomicrobiota bacterium | reverse complement strand
TTTCAATGCTGGCGACGATGTAGCCCTGCTGCGCCAGCATCCAATGCCACAGCCCGCTGCCCCCGTGCCATCGGTCGGTCACGGTCTGGCTCGCTGGCTCACCATACACGTGGATCAACAGCGGATACTCTGCGGACGGATTCAAACCCGGAGGTTTGAGACACCACACATCGAGCGAAACCCCGTCGCCGATGTCCACCTTCAATAACTCGGCCGTGGGCAGTTTCAGCGTGGCCAGCTTTTCCCGGAGCTTCTGATTGTCCGCCAACACCCGCACGACCTTGTGTCCGGGAAACTGGACGAGTTCCACCACCGGTGGATTGGTAATGGTGGAATACGTATGCATCGCCCATTGGGCGTCCGGCGAAAAGTCGTACGTGTGCCAGCCGGGCTGCGCTGCCGGCGACAGGCGCTCCGGTGTCCCGCCACCAAGGCGCGCCCGGTAGAGGTAATGCTGCGTCGGGTTCTCCGGCGACGCCGAAAAGTACAGCCAGCCGTTCTTTTCATCCACCGCCTCGACTTGAATGACATCGAAATCGCCGCCGGTAATCCGGGCACATTGCCGCCCATCTGTGCCCGCGGAATACGCGTGTCGCCAGCCGTCACGCTCACTAAACCAGAGAAATCTCGACCCACCATCCACCCAGCGAACCGGATTCTCGTTCTCCAGCCAGGCTGCGTCGGATTCCGTGAGGACGGTCCGAATCGCGCCACTCTTCGCGTCGGCGAGCATAACGCGATTGGTGTTCTGGAGGCGATTGAACTGCTGCACGAGCAGCCGCGTGCCATCCGGCGACCACTCCGCGTGGGGGATGTAGTGATTTCGCGGGTCGCCCGGGAGCTTAAGCCAGCGCACTCTGCCGCCGGTGGCGCTGATCACCCCCAGCCGGGTGGCGGAGTTGGTTTCGCCGACTTTGGGATAGGGGAAGGAAGTGATCCTGGGATAGGTGTCCGCGATATTGTTGATGAGGTGAAACTGGCGCACGCCGCTCGTGTCGAACTGCCAGAAGGCGATGGAACGCCCATCCGGACTCCAGCGAAACGCATCGCGAATACTCAACTCCTCCTCGTTGACCCAGTCTGAGGTGCCATTGATGAGCGTGGGCGAGCCGTCCTTGGTAAGTGCGGTAATCTTCATCCTCCGCAGTTCCTGGACATAGATGTTGTTCTCGCGCACATAGGCCACGCGTGTGCCGTCGGGGGAGAACTTGGCGAACATCAGCGTGGAGGGCGCAGCGTTGCCGCCGAGCTTCTGCAATCGGCGCGAAGTCAAGTCGAGCACCCAATAGTCGCCCCGTGTGTTCCGACGCCAGACGCGCTTGCTGTTGGTGTAAAGCAGGAGCTTCGTCTCGTCCGCGGAAAACTCGAACGACTCGACTTTCAACGGTTCGCTCTGACCCTCCGGGACGAAAGCGCTCGCCGGCACGACGATTTCCTTGTGGCCGGTCGCGGCGTCGTTCCGTACCAAGTCGCGCCCCTTGCCGCCGGCTTGCGGCGCTTCGAGGGTGAAGTAAGACGCCGTGCGCTGGCTCCACTTGTATTCGTCCAGGCCGCGCTCCTTGAATTCACTGGAGTCAAAGATCCGGTCCAGCGTGAGCAACGTGGGATCCGCCGCCACATTCTGAGTGCGCTGGTTGGTGGCTGACAGTTCCGCAGCAGCCATGGCGGCAGTCGCTGATAAGGCGAGCGCCAGGAGGATGGAAGGTGATGATCTCATCGGGTCACTGTGACTGTGCCGGTGCCGGTGAAGTGGGAGTCCTTGTTGGTGGCCGAAGAGTTGGTGGAACCATAGACACC
>CAINDV010000392.1 GCA_903847485.1 uncultured Verrucomicrobiota bacterium | reverse complement strand
ACGTCGTGGCCATGCCGGCGCGAATTCGCCCGACGAGTGACGGCGGTGGAGGCGCTGAAGACGGCGCAGCGCGCGTCGCTGGCGGAGCTGGACGCGCTCTTCGCCACCCTCCAGCACCGCGCCTTCCGCGGGGAATTATGACCACGCCATGCCCCAGCGCCAACGGCGCGTCATCCCTCAGCCCAGGCCAACGGCCTGGGTCTGCATGCCGTAACGCCCAGCGGCCTGTAGGGCCGCGATACGGACGGCGCAACGCACCCGCCTATAGCGCCCCGTTGGGGCGCGTGAATCGGTTGATGGCCCGTGACCCAGCCCGTTGGGCTGGGCTGAGGAATCACGGGCCGTTGGCCCGAAACACCATTGGCACGTCCTGCGCCAATAACCCCACACCACCATGCCGCAATCATTGTCCCGCGTCCTGATTCATCTGGTGTTCAGCACGAAGAACCGCGAACGCATCCTCACGCCCGCCATCCAGACAGAATTGCATCCCTACCTCGCTGGAACCCTCGACAATATCGAATGCCCGTCATTGCAGGTCGGCGGCGTCGAAGACCACGTTCATTTGTTCTTCGGCCTGTCCCGCACGCGCACCATCGCCGCTGTGGTGGAGACGGTGAAAACCAGTTCATCCAAATGGATCAAAACCAAGGGCGCGGGGTTCGCGGATTTCCATTGGCAGTCGGGCTACGGCGCGTTTTCCGTCAGCCAATCGGATGCGGACACGGTGGTCGCCTACATCCGCAACCAGGCGGAGCACCACCAGAAGATGTCATTTCAGGATGAATACCGGCGGTTGTTGGAACGGTATCAGGTCGCCTTTGACGAAAAATATGTGTGGGATTGAAACGTATCACGCCCCGTTGGGGCGCAGGAATGTATTTTTGGCCGCTGACCCAGCCCGTTGGGCTGGGCTGAGGAATCACGGGCCGTTGGCCCGAACGCCCAGCGCCAAGGGTGCCTCATCCCGTAACTTCGCCTCCCACCGACACCGCGCCTTCCGCGGGGAACTTTGAACCAACCATGCGCACCGCCGTTCCCGAGAAAATCCAGAAGATCATCGCCGACATCGACGCGCAGGGAAACGCGTCGTTGACGCGGCTGACTGTGTTGAAGAAATGGTTCGAGCATCCGGGCCGGCTCTCCGCCTTCGGCCTCTGGATCGCGCGCCGGGCATCGGGACGCAAGGGCAAGACGAAGGCAGAGGCCGGCGCCCTGCTCAACGAGACGCGCGCCCTGCTCGGCGTGGCATCCACGCGGGAGAGCTACTTCCAGCAGATTGATCCAGCGGCTGCCCGGAGCCTGCATGACCGGGCGCGGGCTTTTCATAGCGAGTTCCAGAACCAGCAATGGGGACCCGTGCGCATCATCCACTGCTGGCCGCTGCTGCTGGTGGAGGAAGGGCTGGCCCTCCACACCGGCCTCAATCATCACCCGAGCGACGGCTACAAACTCGCCGCCGACTGGACGAAGAACTACGACTCCCGTTACGGCGATGGCCTGAACGGTCCCAGCCGGGGCAAGCTCCAGGAACTCGTCCGTTTCATGTTCGCCGTGGAAGCATTGGAGGATGGAAGATGACCCTAAGACGGCGGTTGAGGCTTGCGCAGCGCGCGCCGCTGGCGGAGCTGGACGCGCTCCTCGCCACCCTTCAGCACCGTGCCTGCCGCGGCAAGTAACTCTTGGGGTAGATTTCTTCCGTCTTCTCCGGCGTGGAATGGGTCTGCCGCGTTCCTTGGGTGACGAAGGATTCGACATGGTGCGGCAGGCAGTTCAGGCCATGCTGCTGCCGCAACCGGAGGTATCCCGCCGGCCTGCGTGCATCTTGCGGAGCAGTCATGGTCGCTTTGTCAAAGTCTAAGATGCGTACCGGCCCACGGAATTGATTACAACTGGATGCCTTTCGAGAAAAATCATTACATCGCGGTCGGATCTCATTATCCTCTGCACCCGTGAGCCAATTCCCCTTCCTCTCTGCCGAGTGGCCCGCCATCCACGAGGCGGCGGCCAGGGCCGAGTCGTGCGCCCTCGCCGACTCGCGCGCCGCCTGCTTCTATGCCCGCCGCGCCCTCGAATTGACGGTGAGCTGGCTGTATCAGCACGACGCGGCCTTGCGCCTGCCCTACCAGGACAATCTGAGCGCCCTCATTCACGAGCCCACGTTCAAGGCCGCCGTGGGCGACGCGGTGTTCGCCAAGGCGCGCATGATTCAGCGTCTCGGCAACGACGCCGTCCACAGCCACAAGCCGATGCGGCAGTTCGACGCCATCGCTGCCGTGCGCGAGCTGTTCCACGTCAGCTTTTGGCTGGCGCGCACCTATACCCGTGGCGCAAAGCCGGCCGATGGCCTGGCCTTCGATCAGACCCTCCTGCCGCAGGCCGCCCCGGTCCCGGCGCAAACGCAGGAGCAGTTGCAGCGGCTGGCCGCGCAACTGGCGGAGAAGGATGCCCGGCTGTCCGAGATACTCTCCGGCAAGGTCGCGCTGGACGCCGAGTTGCAGCGCCTGCGGCTGGAGATTGTCGCAATCAAGCAGCAGAACGCCGCCACGCCCGACCAGCACGATTACTCGGAGGCCGAGACGCGGGACGCCTTCATTGACCTGTTGCTCAGGGAAGCGGGCTGGCCGCTCGACCAGCCGCGCGACCGGGAGTTTCCCGTGGATGGGATGCCGAACGCCGAGGGCAAAGGCTTCGTGGACTACGTGCAATGGGGTGACGATGGCCTGCCGCTCGCGCTGAACGAGGCCAAGAGTACCAAGCGGGACCCGCGTGTCGGCCAGCAGCAGGCCAAGCTGTATGCCGATTGTCTGGAGAAGCAGTTTGGCCGGCGGCCCATCATCTTTTACTCGAACGGTTATGAGCATTGGATTTGGGATGACACGCATTACCCGCCGCGTCCGGTGCAGGGGTTTTACAAAAAGGCCGAGTTGGAATTGCTGATTCAGCGCCGCACCACCCGCAAGAAACTGGCCGAGGCCAAGATCAACGAGGCTATCGTTGACCGTTACTACCAGAAACGCGGCGTCCGGCGCATCGGCGAGGCATTCGAGATAGACCGCGACCGCAAGACGCTCGTCGTGCAGGCCACCGGCGGGGGCAAGACGCGCATGGCCATCGCGTTGTCCGATTTGCTGATGCGGTGCAACTGGGCGAAGCGGGTGCTGTTTCTCGCTGACCGCGTGGCGCTGGTGAGGCAGGCGGTGAACGCGTTCAAGAAGCATCTGCCCGAAGCGTCACCGGTGAATCTCGTCACGGAGAAGGACGCGGAGGGCCGCGTGTTCGTTTCGACTTACCCGACAATGATGGGGCTGATTGACGAGACGAAGGACGGCCAGCGGCGTTTCGGCGTCGGACACTTTGACCTCATCATCATTGATGAAGCGCACCGGTCGGTTTACCAGAAGTATCGCGCCATCTTTGATTACTTCGATTCGCTGCTCGTGGGCCTGACCGCCACGCCGCGCGACGAAATTGACCGCGATACCTACGGCCTGTTCGATCTGGAAAAGGGCGTGCCGACGGATGCCTACGATTTGAAGGATGCCGTGGCGGACAAGTTCCTCGTGCCGGCCAAGGCCGTGTCCGTGCCGCTCAAATTCCAGCGCGAGGGCATCAAATACGAGAACCTGTCCGAGGAGGAAAAGGAGCAGTGGGACGCGAAGGAATGGAGCGACGACGGCAGCACGCCGGATTTTGTTGAAGCCGAGGCGGTGAACAAGTGGCTCTTCAACAAAGACACGGTTGACAAGGTGTTGGAGCACTTGATGACGCGCGGCCAGAAGGTGGCGGGGGGCGACCGGCTCGGCAAGACGATCACCTTCCAGACCGAATACGCGCAGAGCCTGATTGATGATTTCTCGCAGAAGAACAAAGCGCCGCACATCGCCATCTCCGTGGACATGCTCGACACGGGCATTGACGTGCCCGAAGTGGTGAACCTCGTGTTCTTCAAGCTGGTGCGGTCCAAGACCAAATTCTGGCAGATGGTCGGGCGCGGGACGCGGCTCTGCCCTGACTTGTTCGCTCCGGGGAAGCACAAGGAGTATTTCTACATCTTCGATTACTGCCAGAACCTGGAGTTTTTCAGCCAAAACCCAGAGACAACCGAAGGCGCGCTCGGGGAATCACTCGGCAAGCGGCTGTTCAAGACCCGGCTGGAATTGATCAGCGAGCTGGATCGGAAGCTGTCCGGCGTGGCGAAGGAAGGTCCGGACAAGGACGCGGAGTTGCGGCAAGACACCGCCTATATCCTGCGCGACGAGGTTGCGGCGATGAACGTGGCGAACTTCGTCGTCCGCCCGAAACGCCGACTGGTCGAGAAATACGGCAAGCCGGAGGCGTGGCGGGATTTGAACCTGGAGGCATTTGCGGAACTGGCGCAGAACGTCGCCGGGTTGCCGTCCGAATTGGAGCCGGAAGAAGAAGAGGCCAAACGCTTCGACTTGCTCATGCTGAATCTGCAACTCGCGGTGTTGCGCGTTGAGCCCGCGTTCAAGCGATTGAGCGATCAGGTGAAGGCGATTGCCGGCCTGCTGGAGGAAAAATCCAGCATCCCGATGGTGCATGAGCAGATGCCATTGATTCAGGATCTCCAGACGGACGAGTGGTGGCAGGACGTAACCGTGCCGATGCTGGAAAACGTCCGCCGCCGTCTGCGTGCCCTCGTGAAGCTCATCGAGAAGGCACAGCGCAAACCGATCTACACCGACTTCGAGGATGAGATCGGCGGCGAGACCGCCATCGAGCTGCCGGGCTTCGCCTGCCCCGACAGCTACGAGCGTTTCCGTTCCAAAACACGCCAGTTCCTCCGCGAGCACGAGAACGACCTCGTCATTCACAAGTTGCGGATGAATGAATCACTCACAGCAACCGACCTTCGCGAGTTGGAACGGATGCTGGCCGAGAGCGGACTGGCCAAGCCTGAGCATCTGGCGAAGGCGAAAACGGAAAGCAATGGACTCGGACTCTTTGTCCGCTCGCTGGTGGGCTTGGATCGTGAAGCCGCGAAGAAGGCGCTGGCCGGTTTCATTGCTGGAAAGACTCTCGGCGCAAACCAGATCGAATTCGTGAACTTGATTGTCGAACACCTGACCGAACACGGTGCGATGAATCCAAAATTGCTCTACGAGTCGCCTTTCACCGACTTGAACCCGCAAGGACCGGAAGGCGTTTTCAATTCTAGCCAGGTTGATGAGTTGGTCACGCTGCTTTCCCAAGTCCGAGCGCGTGCGGTGGCTTGAGAAAGCAAGCCGGTCCAGGTAGCGGATTGGGCGCATCCGGCGAACAATGATTTCCTGCTGTCTGCCAGTTCAGCGTCACCGGCGCGCTCTGTATGTACCTGCCGGCCGGACTTGGTCCGGAATGGATCGGTTGCAATGACGGCGGTACGGATGGAGGCGGGACGAGCCAGCCGTGCGCCAACTGCATCGGCACGCCTCAGCCCAACGCTCTGCCAACACTCAGGCGGTGGCGGCGGGCAGGGGGAGATTCAGCGGGAGCGTGTTCGGCGACGGGGCTTCCGCCAGGCGCGGTTGCTGGCGCAGGCTTTCTCCGCTCAAGCCGTCGCGGTAGGGCGTGATGGCCAGGTGCTCATTGCGGCGGATGCAGTCCTTGATGGCATCCGCATCCTTGTCGCAGTGGAGCAGCGTCTTCCAGGAATAGGTGTGCTTGGGCTAGTGGAAATCGCTGTTGGCCGGGAAGGAAAAGCGCTTCAGCCCGATGGGAGTGAAGATATTGTTGCGGTTGGCAATCTCCCAGGCGTCAATGATCGGCGCGAAGACTCAGACATCCTGTTCCGAGGAATTGGTGTGGGCCGCCCGGTGAGGGCACCGGGCCTACAAGCCGCGCCGCCGTTGTAGGCCGGGCCCCCTGCCCCGGCGAACCTGGACTCATCTCGTTTCCTTGCCGGTGGCGGATTCGTGCTCACGGCTCAGGAGTTCTGAAACTTCCTGGTTTTCCCACAGGCAGAGCGTGTTCTTGCCCCACTCGCTTTTCATCAGGTGGGGATGCGCGGCGACGGCCAGCCCGCCTTGGCTGTAAATCTGCGCGATGATTTCCACGAAGTCCCGCACGGGATCAATCCGCGCCTTGAGGTCGAGGCCGAGGCGGTGGCCGGAGGTTTTCTTGCGCAGCCCCTCCTTGTTGAACTCCAGCCCAGTCATGACCAGCATGTCATACTTGCGCCAGGCGCAGCGGCGTTCGCGTTCGATCATGTCGAAGTATTCATCCACCTGGTCCGGGCCAATGGTGAGATTGAGCAGTTCGCGGAACTTGCCGATGAGCCAGCGCGGGTCGGCAATGTGGCCGGTGATGCAGACGCAGTCGAAGCCGCGACGCCCGTAGAAAACAATCACCTCCGGCAGCGACAGCCGGCCGTCGGAATAGTTCGTGTGGATGTGGAAACCGCAGAGCAGGACCCGGACGCCGCGCCCGGCAGGCCCGGGCCGGGATGGCTGCCGCGGCGGGGAATGTCCTCGAACAGCTTGATCGTGCGGGGCGGGCGGATGACATGAGCGGCTTCCTCGAGAATCAACTCGGCGATGCGCAGGGCGTCGTCGGGTTGGCTGACTTTGGTGAGATTGTCGCGCCATTCCTGCCAGCGACGGCCCTTGCGGGCGAAGGCTTCCTCGACGAGGTCGCGAACTTCCTTCTTCCTCTCGGCGACAGCACCGAGGCCGAGCGTTTCGATGAGTTGGGCGGTGCCCTCTTTCTGGCCGGGGATGACCTGGTTATCAAATCCGCCGCTACCGGTTGCGTTGGCACGCGCCGGACTAACAACCATTGGTCAATACTCTCAAATATGTGTTTCCTAAAAAGCATTTTCATCCCACCTGACCAACATCAGATGACACATGCCCTATGGTAGCTGGTCAGGTGGAAAGCTCAGGCGATCAGGGGCGATGAGTCAGGGATGAATTTAAGCCAAAAATACCATCCGCAGAACAAATTCGGCTCGGAACAAGAACCATCCCCAAAACTCAGAAAACCACCGCAGACAGGTCAAGCCTGCCAGGTTTCTTAACTCGAAGAATCAGTAATTCGGAACGGCCGGGCCTGACCCACCTGCTGCGCCGGTGCGTGCTGCTCAAAAACGACGATCATTCTCTCCTCTGGAACTGAAATTCATTATCAACTTCGGGAGGCACTGCGGCGATTGTCGCAACGCGGATTTTCCTTTTCCTGTCCCATCGCCGCCTCCAGATTTCCCGCCGTTGGCAATAAACTCATGAACAAACTAACACGGAAGCATTGGAAACAGTTTCAGCAGCACCACTGGTCGGACGCAAAACTCGGCCTGGCCTTGGACTTCAGCCGGATGGGATTTCAGGAACGCTTCCTCACCCGCATGGAAAGGGCCATGGGGAAAGCCTACCTGGCGAACAAAAAACTGGAAGCGGGTGCCATCGCCAACCCATCGGAGAACCGGATGGTGGGCCACTACTGGCTGCGCACGCCCCAACTCGCTCCCCAGCCGGAACTACGCAAGCAGATCAAAGACGCGGTGGCGCTGGTGAAGCGTTTCGCCGCCGAGGTGCATGCCGGGGTCACGCGGCCGCCGCGCGCCGAGCGTTTCACCCAAGTGCTGTCCATTGGCATCGGCGGCTCCGCGCTGGGACCGATGTTTGTCAGTGACGCACTGGGAGATCCGCTGGCGGACAAACTGGCGCTGCACTTCCTGGACAACACCGATCCGGACGGCATGGAGCGCGTGTTGCGGCGCCTTGGCGGGAAGCTGGCCGAGACGTTGGTCATCGTCACCAGCAAGAGTGGGGACACGCCTGAACCGCGCAACGGGCTGCTTGTAGTGCGGGCCGCCTTCCAGGCTGCGGGGCTGGATTTCGCGCGCCAGGCCGTCGCCGTCACCAGCGCCGGCTCCAAACTTGATGACCAGGCGCGCACCCAGAACTGGGTCGGTCGTTTCCCGATGTGGGACTGGGTCGGTGGCCGCACCAGTGTCACGAGCGCCGTGGGCTTGCTGCCGGCAGCGTTGCAGGGCTTCGACATTGACGCGCTGCTCCAGGGCGCGGCGGATTGCGACGCGGTGACGCGCGTCCCTGACACGCGAAACAACCCCGCCGCGTTGCTGGCGCTCATGTGGTTTTATGCGACCGACGGGGCGGGCAAGAAGGACATGGTCATCCTGCCTTACAAAGACCGGCTGCTCCTGTTCAGCCGCTACCTACAGCAGTTAATCATGGAATCGCTCGGCAAGGAGCGCGACCTCAACCGGAAGAAGGTGCATCAGGGCATCACGGTTTACGGCAACAAAGGCTCCACCGACCAGCACGCCTACGTCCAGCAGCTCCGCGATGGCGTGCCCAACTTCTTCGTTACCTTCATTCGCGTGCTCGAGGACGGCGGCCCGCGCGTCTTGGTTCCGCCGGGCGTCGGCCCGGGCGATTATCTCGACGGCTTCCTGCTCGGCACGCGCCAGGCGCTGGCGGAGAACGGCCGCCAATCACTGACCCTCACCATCCCGCGTGTGGATGCGTACCGGCTGGGAGTGCTGATCGCGCTATTCGAGCGGGCGGTGACTTTTTACGCCACGCTGGTCAACATCAACGCCTTCGACCAACCCGGCGTGCAAGCGGGCAAGCGAGCAGCGGGCATGGTGCTTGCCTTGCAGCACCGGATACTCACGGCGCTGCCGGAGAAGAAAGACGACGCACTGACTGCCGAGGAAATCGCCACCGCCATCGGATCCAGCGAAGAGGTCGAGAGCGTCTGCCTCATCTTGGAACATCTAGCCGCCAACGGCAACGCCACCGTCGCCGTGCCGGGCAAACCGTGGGCAGCTAAGTACTCGCAGGCCTGACGACGCGGAACGGTTCAGAGCGTGTTTGAAAAGTCGCCCAGCGGTAGGGCGAGGCTCCTGCCGAGCCTTCCGGAACCGGCGTGCGGTAGCTGCCGTCGAGGCTCGGCAGGAGCCTCGCCCTACCACGGCAGGCAGGCGCTCAGGGATTGTGACCGGCGTGGGCGTCTGGTTCCGCTTGGGCGGCGGGCACCGTTTCCGCACCATGCTGGTGGCGGTCGTGGCCGGATGTTTCAAACTGCCCCACCAGCGCGGCCACTCCCAGGCCGAACAGCAGCGCCAGAGAAAGCTTCATCCGGTCGTGCGAGTGGAATTGCAACTCCGGTAACAGATCGCTGCTGGAAATGCAGAGGAACATGCCTGCCGCAAACGCCAGCGACACGCCGAGAAAGGTTTCGGCCCCCCCGGAGAACTGGCCCATTCCCACCAGAAACAGCGCCGCCCCGACGGGCGCGATCAGGGCGAAAAGTCCGTTGACCACCATCTGCGACGACCGCGACGCGCCGCCTGAAGCCATCAGCGTCGTGATGGCCATGGCGTCGAACGGCTTGTGCAGGATGACGGCCAGCGCGGTGCCCACGCCGAGCACGCCGACACTCCCGTGCGCGTCCGCCATGACCGCCGCCGCCAGCGCCACGCCGTCGAGGAGCGAATGCAGACCCAACCCCGCTACCGTGCCCGCCCAAGAAAGATGGCGGGCTGACTTTTCGGCGAGCGTGTGGGCGTGCGGCGGATGCTCGTGCCCCGGTCCGGCGGCGGCACCGTGTTCGTGTCCACAGCAGTCGTCGTCCGGGTCTTCCTCCGGCAGATCGTGGTGGTGGTAGTGGAGAAAGCGCTGGAGAAAAAACATCACCATGAAGCCGGCCAGCGCCCAAGCCACGGTCTTGTCAATGGAGCCGAGCTTAAAAGCCGCGTGCGGAATCAGATGCAACAGCGCCATCCCAAGCATAAGGCCGGCGACGAAGCTGATGACCGTCTGCAAGCGCCGGTGCGTCAAGTGGAGCACCTGAGGCAGCCAGCCACCAGCCAGCGACGCGCCCACGAGGAGCGCACCGTAAACGATCAAGGCCACGGTTGCGGAGGAACTGATTTCGCCCATGCGCCGAATGATCCACTGGATCAGCCTGCGCGGCAAGTTCAACCCGAAGGGCGAATGATAAATGCCGAATGCCGAATGAATGACGAAGCCCGAAGCCCGAAACCCGCTGCCTTCTCGGTCGGTCGCGACGCAAAAGTCCGCACACAGCCGAACCGTGAAAGGCAGCGATTCGTCATTCGTCATTTGGATTTCGGAGTTTTGGTTCAAGGAGAAAGGGAGGCGCATTTTTGCAGCGCCACCACGGCGGTGCGAATGTGCCCGTCAGGAAGGTGCTGCCGTCTTTTCCCAAAAAATGTGTATACTGGCGAGTGACGGGTTCTCAGCGGGGCTGAGCGCCCGGCGGGGCTACGAACGGCGCGCGGCGAGCCGGCCGAATCTTGGTAGGTTGGACGGTGTTTGTCCCACCGGGGGTGCTACACCGGTGGGCAATTATGGTGCTCTGGATTCATTGGTTCAACGCTGTGGCTGCCCTCCGTCCCGCCTGCGCTCGCCAGCGCACCTATCTGTGGTTGCTCGTGGT
>CAINDV010000391.1 GCA_903847485.1 uncultured Verrucomicrobiota bacterium | reverse complement strand
GCGCTCCAGAACTTCCGATTCGGCTGGGGGCAAGGCCAAAAGCATGGAGGCAAGGTCTGGCTGCGCCTGGAAAAAGTTCAGTCAAATCTCATCGTGCCCCTGCCCGCGATCTCCACACGCTCTCAGATGAAGCAACCCTTCGGCTTACCGCTATTCCGCAAATGCGAACGACCGTCGCTTGAAGTCATGCGGCAAGAACGACCTGTCGAGAACGCGTCCTATAGCCAACGACGGTTTGGCCCCGGGCGGGGGGTGCAATGAACGTACCAGAAATTCAGACCGTGAAGGCATCCCTTTGGCCGCGATTGGTGGCCGGTTGGAACCGCTGGACAGGCGCGTCGGTCAACCGGAGCATCTTCGGTGCGGCGCTGATCGTCGCCACGTTCACGGTCATCAATAAACTGATTTCCGTCGGCAAGGAACTGGCCGTCGCCGGGTCGTTCGGGACCAGCGACGCTTTGGACGCCTTCCTCATCGCGTTTCTCCTGCCCTCTTTCACAATTAGCGTCGTGGCCGGGTCGTTCAACGCTGCGCTGATCCCCACCTGCATCAAGGTTCGCGACCAGTAGGGCCACGAGCCCGCCCAGCGATTGCTGTCCAGCGTCATGTTCTGGACACTCGCCATGCTGGGTGCGGCGGTTTTGTTACTGTTTGCCTCCGCCAGCTTGGTGTTGCCGCTGGTCGCCTCCGGCTTCAGTGCCGAAAAGCTCGCCTTGACCCGTTCGCTGTTTTATCTGCTGCTGCAGGTGCTGGTCTTCAGCGGGTGCGCCACCATCTGGTCGACGATTCTCAACGCGGGCCAAACTTTCGCGCTTCCGGCGCTGGTGCCGGTGGCAACGCCGTTGGTCACGATTGCCGCCATTTTGGCCGTGGGCAAAGCGTGGGGGATCTATGCGGTGGCCGGTGCCACGCTGTGCGGGGCGGTTCTGGAACTGGGCTTCCTCGGCTGGAAACTGAAACAGCGCGGCTACTGCCTCTGGCCGCGCCGGCATTCGTTCGACGCCAACGCCCTGGAAGTTTTCGGACAGTATGTTTCCATGGTGGCGGGGGCGCTACTGATGAGCAGCACCGCCATTGTGAATCAATCAATAGCCGCAATACTCGGCTCCGGTGGTGTCGCTGCTCTAAACTACGGGAACAAGCTGGTTTCGCTTATCGTCTCGATCGGTGCGTTGGTTATTGGCACGGCCGTTTTGCCACACTTTTCCTGGATGGTTGCCGCCGGCGACTGGGGCAATGTCTGCACTCCCTGGATGCAAGCTTGTCAACGGGCCGCGATGGGCTACCGTGGCCGCCACTTTATGACCGAACCAAAAATCGCTCAGAAATCTCCGCTCGTTCAGCCAGCCAACGCCGGCACTCACTATTGGTGTACCTGCGGGGCCTCGAAGGGCCAACCCTTCTGCGACGGCGCACACAAGGGCACCGGCTTCGCGCCGTTGAAGTTTGACCTCCCGGTGGCGAAGACGGTCGCCTGGTGCGGCTGCAAGCACACCAAGGTGCCGCCGTTTTGCGACGGCAGCCACGCCCGGCTCTGAGTTGCTCGACGCTAGGAGCGCGGGGAGTGAATCGTTAAAATGTTGAATCGTTAGATCGTTAGATCGCAAAACTCTGAGGCGAGCGGCCACCCGGCCGTTTTAACCTTCTAACCATTCAACTATTTAACCTCCCCGCCCCCGCACTGACTTGCCATGCCTGACTGGATCTTAGTCCTGCTGCTCGGAATCATCGAGGGCATCACCGAGTTTTTGCCCGTGTCTTCCACGGGGCACCTGCTGCTCACCGAAAAGCTATTCCAGGCCGGCGGCTGGCTGGCGGCTGATCATTGGCTGGTGGCGCGGGGTGGCGGGAAGGATCTCTTCAACATCGTCATCCAGTCCGGCGCGGTGCTGGCGGTACTGCCACTCTTTCCACAACGGCTGCGGCAGTTCGCCTTCCAGTGGCGCGAGCGGGCCACTCAGGATTACGCGCTAAAGCTTCTGGCCGCCTTCGTGCTGACGGGCATCGGCGGGCTGATTCTGGAGCAGCAGGGTTTCAAGCTGCCCGAGGCGGCGCGGCCCGTGGCGTGGGCGCTGTTGATCGGCGGTCTGGGTTTCGTGGCCATCGAGACTTGGTTGCGCGGAAAAAAGCTCAGTGAGGACATCACTTGGACCATCGCGGTCGGGGTCGGTTTGGGCCAGCTCGTGGCGGCGGTGTTTCCCGGCACCTCGCGCTCCGGTTCGACGATTCTCTGCTGCCTCCTGCTGGGGCTGAACCGGCCAGCGGCGACGGAGTTTTCCTTCCTAGTCGGCATTCCGACGATGCTGGCGGCGGGCGGGCTGAAGATTTTCAAAGCCCTTCACCATCCGCCGCCTGGTTCGATGCCGGCGCATTGGGACATGGTGCTGCTGGGCTTCGTGGTAGCGGCGATTGTCTCCTTTATCGCCGTGAAATGGCTGCTGCGCTATGTGCAAACGCACACCTTCGTCGTCTTCGGCTGGTATCGGATCGCGCTGGCTGCGGTGATCTTTGCGCTGATGTTCTTCCAACCCGGCACCGGCCAATAGCCAATAGCCGCTTGGGCAGCGGATCTCACTTCACCAACGCCTGCACCGCCTTGAACTCCGCCGTGCCGGCGCGTTCCAGCAGCTCGAACAACACCATCTCCGTCGAGACGATCACCGCCCCCGCGTCGCGCAGCCGTTCCACACCAGAACGCTGATTTTCCGCCGTCCGCGACGACATCGCATCCGCCACGGCGAACACCCGGAAGCCGCGGTCGAGCAAATCCAGCCCCGTCTGGCAGACGCACACATGCGCTTCGATGCCGCCCAGCACCACGTCGGCGATGTCGCGCGCGGTCAGGACTTCCGTCCAGCCCGCCACCCCGCACGCACTGAACGTCAGCTTCTCCAGTGGCGCGAACCGGGCGACCGCCCGGGCCAGCTCCGGCACCGTCGGACCTAGACCCTTGGGATATTGCTCCGTCACCCACGCCGGCACGCCCAGAATGGCGGCGGCCTGGGCGAGGCGGACGGCGTTTTGCAACACGCGCGCCGGCTCGGTCATGGCGGGCAGCAGTCGTTCCTGGAGGTCCACGAGTAGCAGCGCGGCGTGGGCGCGGCGGAGGCGGGAGGAGTGGGCATTCATGCGGTGG
This sequence comes from uncultured Verrucomicrobiota bacterium, assembly GCA_903847485.1. Lineage (GTDB taxonomy): Bacteria > Verrucomicrobiota > Verrucomicrobiia > Limisphaerales > JAJXZI01 > CAINDV01. Next base: position 2,421 of record CAINDV010000391.1, on the reverse strand, counting down.
GAAGGGGCTACCAGTTTACCGCCACGCTGAGCTTGCGACCGAACTTGTTGTGATAAAACACCTGCTTGTGCTGCTGGCCGTATTCGTGGACAAGCTTGGTAATCTTCACGTCGTAGCAGCAGTATTCCGCGATGTCCAGCAAGCGGCCCTCCTTGAACCAAGTCAGTGCCTGCATCCCATCGGCGGTCTTCTCGAAGCCGAAGGTCGCCGTTGCCAGCGCGTCCAGCTTCAGCCGGTGCTTAAGCTTGTCGGCCAGGTCCACCATGAGGTCAAGCGTGGGCAACTGGGTCAGGTCAAACGGCGTGTAGGCGTGCAGCACCTCGTAATCGAAGCGGAGTACGTTGAACCCGACCACCAAGTCGGCCCGCTGGAGGTCCGCCAGCAACTCATTGACATGCGCCTCGCCGTAGATGGCATACTCGCCGCGCGCCGTGCCATAGGTCACGCCCAGGCTCATGCCCATCTTGTTGATGTAATCCCAGCCACCCACCTCGTCGGCGGACCGCTGTGTTTCCAAGTCGAAATAGACGATGTTCTTCATCGGGCCACCAGACTAGCCCACGGGGCGGATCGTGAAAGGTGAAACTCCGCCCGAGGCGTTGCGGAGGGGCGGGTTGGGAAAAGCCGACGGGCCGGAGGTGGTGCCTCCGGCCCGTGGTGGCGGACGTGAATCCTGCGCCGGCTCAGGCACCGAACTTGTCAAACATCTTGGCGTTGGCCTGCATCAAGCGGATGAGATACTTCGCCTCGAACACGCCGAGCGAGCCACTGTTCGCGCCGGTCTCGGTGAAACGCTCCAGCTTGTCGTTGCCGGAGTAGGCGGAGTGCAACAGCACCGGCTGCGGGTGCCACGAGTGACCCTTGATCGCGCAGGGTGTGGAGTGGTCGCCGGTGATGGCCAGCACGTCGGGCTGCTTCTGTAAAAGGATCGGCAAGGCGGCGTCCAGCTCCTCGATGGCCTTCGTCTTCGCCGCGAAATTGCCGTCTTCGCCGTATTTGTCGGTGTATTTGAAGTGGATGAAGAAGAAATCGTAGCGGTCGTATTCCTTGAGGTAGCGCTGGAACTGTTCCGCGATGGTCTGCGGCCCCTCGATCTTCACCATCCCGACGAGTTGGGCGAGGCCCTTGTACATCGGATACACGGCGAGGCAGGCAGCCTTCAGGAGGTAGCGATCCTGAAAGAGCGGAATGTGCGGCTGATGTGCGATGCCGCGCATGAGGAAGCCGTTGGCCTTCGGTTGACCGGCGAGGATTGGCCGGGCCAGCTTGTAAAAGTCCGCCACGGCCTTCGCGGTCTTTTTCTGGGCGGCGGATTGGGGGGCTTCGGGCATGGCTTGAAGCAAAGCCAAGCCTTCGCGGTTAGGATCGGTGGAAGTGAGGGGGCCTTCGAGACCTTTGCCGCGGAAGATGACGACGAAGCGATGTTCCTTGCCGGCCTTGATGATGACTTCCACGTCGCCGACCTTCTTAATCTTCGCCGAGAGTTTCGCGCATAGCTCCTCGCAAACCTCCGTGGCGATGCGGCCGGCACGGCGATCCGTAACCAGCCCCTTGGCGTCGAGGGTGCAGAAGTTGGCGCGGGCGGCGACGTCGCCGGGCTTCAACTCCAGTCCAAGGCCGAGCGCTTCGATAACGCCGCGGCCCACTTGGAATTCGAGGGGATCGTAGCCGAACAGCGCAAGATGGCCGGGGCCGCTGCCGGGGGTGATGCCGGGAGCTAAGGGCAGCATGCGGCCTTGGGCGCAGCCTTGCCCGACGAGGGCGTCGAGATTGGGAGTCTTGGCGGCCTCCAACGGAGTCATGTTGCCGGTGGGCGCGGTGGCGATGTCGCCTACGCCATCGAGTACCAGGAGGACGAGCTTGGCGTTAGTTTTCAACGTCAATTCGGAATACAGAGCGTCGAGATTCTTCATGGGTTTAAGTTAAGCCCGTTTCCGAACGGATTGGTCGGCCGGATCAAGGGCGGCAGATGATGCGAAAGCGGGCCGGCAGCGTCAACGGGATTTGCGCCTCCGCTTTTGATCGCCCCACGACCGACCATCCGCAACCTCCTGGGCTGACTCGTCCGCTTGGTCGAGCACGAAGACAGCGTCCCCGTTGCGCCACAACGTCGAGCTGGTCGAAGCCAGCGGGGGCGACGCGACGGCGAAGATGACGCTCCACCCGCATCATTTGACCGGCTTGGGCACGGTGTCCGTGGCCATGGCTGCCGACATCACCTTCAGGGCGGCGGTGTCCACCGGCGTCCTGTATGCCACGGCCAAGGAGATTGCCAAGCACTACAAGCTGGGCAGTTATAGCATTTCCTGTTAACAATCGGTAATATGAGTCAGGCGGTAGCGTTTGCTTGAGAGTGGAGCCAGTGGTGAACCAGCGACAAGGCCCGTGCCGGCGTCTCCCAAAACGGGCGGAGCGCCTGGG
>CAINDV010000390.1 GCA_903847485.1 uncultured Verrucomicrobiota bacterium | reverse complement strand
CAAATCCCGTTGGCGAGGACGGCCGCGTTTGGCGGCGGCGGGCAGCAGCGGTTGCAGTAATTGCCATTCCGAATCGTGGAGATCGGAAGGATAGCGGGTGGATGCGTTTTGCATCCCATATAACTATGCACACTCGCACAAAAGTACAATAACGTTAACGGAGAATTTACATACACGCTCTAAGCTCGAACTCCGAAGCAGGAATGGGGAGCGCACGCGTCGCGCGTGCCAGTTTGGGCGTCGCGCCCGAACTCTCGCCACACACTCGATCCTCTTTCAAAGCCCCGTAGCCGCCGACGTTAGTCGGTGCAAACATCTGAAATTGGCGCGGACTAACGTCCACGACTACGGAGTTCTGAAAGAGTTACACTCTTCTTGGAGTTTCAGGCGGGAAGAAGTTTGCGGGACGAGGTTTTCGGCGCGACACCAATAACCACACGCTGTAGGCGCGTGCTCCCCGTCCATCCGGGCGGTGCCCGGTTTCGACTTCGGAGTTCGGGCCAAACGGCAGTGCCAATCGGATGGGGGCCGGGGTGAGGAGTCTCCCGTCAATTTCTCGCGTCTATTCCAGCCCAAGCCGCGGGTCAGGAGGTCTGAGGCTGAGCAGCAACTCAGCCCTACCGGGTGGGGGCAATTTCCGCAGCTTCGTCAAGCCTCCGCTTCCGCTCCGGGCGGCACTGCTGGCAGTGGCCCCGCCGTGGGCGCAGCGGGGCTGGCTGCGGCACCGGTGGAGACGCCCTCCTCGCCGAGCAACAACTCAATCACCTCGACCGCCGTGTAGGTTTCGCGACCGGGCTTGACGAGGCGCGCAATCTGCGCCACGTCATTGCCGGAAGTCAGCAGCGCCAGCTCGGGATCTTCACTCGTGCGCATCTGCCCCAGCCCGACGGTGGCCGGCAGGCCGTTGCATATACACTTGCGACCCTCGGTGTCGGCCAGGGTGCCACCCTTTTTGAGATAATCCTCCACCGGCTCGGCCGGGCAGCGATAGCCGATGGTGCCATCCACTTTGCGGTAAGGGTGGCGCAAGTAACCCAAGTCGCATATCCGGGTCCGCGCGGCATAATCCGCCGCCTCCGAAAGAGTGCCCGGCAATTGCACGACCTTGAACGGGAAACCCGTCGGTGAGGCCACCGGGTCCGTGAAAACGCGGGCCGCGCCGGCCCGGCTGAGTTCGATGACCGCGCGCTTGAGTTCGGGACGGATGCCGGATTCTTCGCAAAAGGCGAAGGCGGTGCCCACTTGGATGCCAGTGGCACCCAGGCGCAGCGCTTCGGCCAGTTTGCCGGCCTGTCCGTAGGAACCGGCCAGCCAGAATGGCAATCCGAGCGCGCGAATTTTCTCCAAGTCCGGCGTGTCGCGCGGCCCGTAAACCGGCTCGCCCTCGGGGCTGAGTTGCAGCGGGCCACGCGGCGGGGCGTTGTGGCCGCCGGCGGTTTCGCCCTCCACTACGAAACCGTCCACCCGGCCGCTGGATTTCTTGGCCAGCGTCATCGCCAGCGTGGCTGAAGCGACGATGCCAAGAAAGAGCGGACGTTTGAGCGCCGGGAGGAAACCGGCGCAAAAGGCGTGCGGATCAAACGTGTTGAGGAAATCTTCGTCGGGCGTCGCGCCTTCGACATCAATTTTCAGTTCCGTGACTTCGCCTTTGGCGAGGGAGTCCATCGCGCCGGGGATGGCGCGGGGAATGCCGGCACCCATGAGCACGTAGTCCACACCGGCGAGCATCGCGCCGAACAACGAGGGCAGCGTGGGAAGCTGGATTTTTTCCAGGAAGTTGATGCCCACCACCCCGCTGTGACCCAACTTGGCGAGAAACACCTCGACGAAATTGGACACCACGGTCAATTCCACGAACCGCGGTCCCGGCCGAAGCGTCGGCATGACGATGGGTTTGAAGGGGGCTTCTGGCGGCTTGCCGCCGGGCACAAAGAAATCTGCCTGCACGCGGGCCGCCACGCTGGGAACCGGGAATTGCGCCATCGCATGGCGCAGTTCACCGCTTGGATCGCCCAACTGGAGGCGCCGGGCGAGCACGACCGCCAGGGCGGTGCCAGACACCACCCCAAGCTGCCCCGCCTGCGAAACGGCGCGCGCCAGACTCCACCCGGATACGGCTACGCCCATCCCGCCTTGAATGATCCGTGGATACGTCATAATCATCGTCAGTGCGTTCCTCCCAGCGAAGGAGGATTCGCGGCAGGAAAGGACAGGAACCTTCCGCCAGATGCCCACCGCACCCAACCAGAGTCCGCCGGAAACCGACGCGCGGCCACATATTACGACTACCGCACGGCGAACGCAAGAAACCATTCTTACTGCGGCGGCCTTTTTCTCCCGCCGGTCAGCGTCCTCCCCCGGCTCGAATCAGCCGCGTTTCGCCGCGCTTGGGGCGGCCCCGAACTCCTGCTTGGCGGGTGCGCCGCATCCAGGCAGCAGAACAACCAGCCAAGGAACCGCAGAGACATAGCGCGGCGGAGCCGCAACCAAAGGGTCGCGCGACACGCTTCCTCCGGAAATCTTCGCAGAACGCGACGAAGTTGGGAGATGGTAATGCGAAAGGCGCAGAGAACCATCACCTCCGGCGGCCGGTTTTGGGTTCACGGAATGGCGACTTTTGCCAGACCGCGTGCCGATGCTCTGGCTCTGCGCCCTTCGCACTGCAATGGCCCAATTGGTTCGCAAGTGGCGAAGAAATTTGCGGGCAGACATAGAGACAGAAAAACGGGGTTCCTCTCGGTTTTTCTGTCTTCAATTTTTCTGTCTGCTTTTCCTGCTTCGTTGCGGCGCTGCCGCGCTGCGCCTCGGCGATTCCTTGACGGCTTCTTCCATGGCTCAAGCCTCCGGGGCGGCGGGCGCGGCTTCGCCCCAGATGCGGGCGAGGGTGGCTTGGATCTTGTGCTCGAAACGGGTGATCAGTTCGCGGTTGGCGGCCACCAGCGCTTGCTCGGCTTCGATCTCGGCGACGATGGGCTTGGGGAGTTCTGTGGTCTGGGTGGACAGGATGGGCGGCATGGACTTCATGGACGGGATGGACGCCACGAAGCAAAACCGACGTCCATGAAGGCCATCCTGTCCAGACCGTCCAGCTCGCCGGAACTCACCACGAAGCACCTCATGCCTCGGGTGCTTCTTCGCCCCAGATGCGGGCGAGGGTGGCTTGGATCTTGTGCTCGAAGCGGGTGATTAGTTCGCGGTTGGCGGCCACCAGCGCTTGCTCGGCTGCGATCTCGGCGACTATCTGCTGCTGAGTTTCAATGGGCGGAAGAGGAATCGTAAAAGGCGCGAGACCCTGCCGGGTAATTTGCGGCTGAGCGGAGCCTGAGATGGTCGGGCCTAAATCTGAGCCTTTGAGCAGCGAGAATAAGAACTCCTTGGAGAGGCGTTCGTCTTTGGGTTTTGCCACCATTGCGTTTCCAGTGACCCACGATTTTGGCTCCGACTTGTTTATCGTGCCGCAGGTCGCGCCACGGCAGGTGATGAGGACTTCCACTTCCTCGTGGTTGTATTGGTTGTAGCGACTGATGACACCGTTCGCTCCAAAGACCAAATAGGGGCCGTCTTCGACGAGGTCTTGTTGAGTGATGGTCTTCGGTTGGTAGAGGTCGCAGATTTCTCCCAGTGTAACCATCGGCCAGTCGGGGTGGATGGGGATGTGGGGGCGGTAGTGGTCGAGGACGGCGCGGGCGCCGTTTATGACTTTCTGGTAGCCCTCGATCTCCGCCACGATCTCCTTCTGCACCTCCGCGGCGGCAGGGGGATTTGGAAATTCTCGACGTAATCACGGGGCACACGCTGCAATCCGCCTGTGCCGGTCATCTGGGCGACAGCGGCATCCCTAAAGAGCGGATGCATGACGCAGAAGTAAACCCACTCGGGCAAGATTGGGCCGTTGCTCCGCAGCACGTAGAACTCGCTGGAGCCAAACCCGATTCCGTTGAGCAGGCCGCGAGCGATGCCTGCTTTGCCATTTTCAAAGCAAGGCCTGACTTTCGCAAGAAGGACATCATTGTCCTCGAAGTAGGTGTAGCTTGCTGAGACTTCGGACAGTTGCTTCGAGCCGCTTGGTTGAAACGAAATGCGATGCTCGTTGAGATCAGCCATTGGAACGAACGAGACACGCGTTTCGGGCTTCTCGGCGAGTTGGCTTTTCCGTGGATTCACGGTGCAAACCTCGCTGAGTTTCACCAACGGAAAGATGTGCGTCTTAGCTCCGCCCTCCCGATACCGTTCGCCGCTGAGGTTGTAGTCGCCATTCGCGGCGAGCTTTTCTTTCGGCACGATCTGGGCGGTGGACTGGATGGACAGAATGGACTTAATGGACTGGATGGACTTGATGGGCGCTTGGGTGCGGAGAGCTTGGAGGTAGGCAGTTAGCTCGGCTTGGACTTGGGGGAGGTCGTTCTTTTCGATGGCGCGGCGCTGGGCGCCGAGGCCGAAGCCGTCGTTCTCCACTTTGAAGAAGGCGATGGTGTCGCTCTGTCGGGCCAGGGATTTGTCGAGAATGAGGATGCTGGTCTTTACCCCGGAGTAAGGATTGAAACAGCCCGCCGGGAGAGAGACGACGGCGACTAAAGCGTTTTCGACGAGTATCTTCCGCAGCTCTTTATAGGCGGTCTGGCTCTGAAAGATGATGCCCTCGGGCACAATAATGCCGGCGCGGCCAGTGGGCGTTAGGTGCTCGGCCATGTAGTCCACGAAGAGGACTTCGCTGCGCTTGGCCTGGATGGAGAAGCGCCGGTGGGGCTTGATGCCGCCTTTCGGAGACATGAAGGGCGGGTTGGCGAGGATGACATCGGCGAATTCGTTCCAGCGCTCCTCGGAGGTGAGGGTGTCGTATTCGTAGATGTGGGGATCGGTGAAGCCGTGGAGGTAGAGGTTGACCAGGGAGAGGCGCACCATGTCGGGCGAGATGTCATAGCCGCGGAAGTTCTTGGCGAGGCGGCCGCGGTCGTCGGGGGTGAGGGGCTTCACCGAGCGATCTGACTTATTGGACGGATGGGACGGATCGTGTCTTTTGAGGATGTGCTTATAGGCGGAGATGAGAAAGCCGGCGGTGCCGCAGGCGGGATCGAGGATAGTCTCGCCTTTCTGCGGGGCAATGACTTCGACCATGAAATCAATGATGTGGCGCGGGGTGCGGAACTGCCCAGCGTCGCCCTGGGAGCCGAGGACGCTGAGGAGATACTCGAAGGCGTCGCCGAGGCGCTCAGAGTGGTCATAGGTGAACTCATCTATGATCTTGAGGAAGGCTTTGAGGGTCGCGGGGTCGCGGTAAGGGAGATAGGCGTTTTTGAAGATGTCGCGGAAGAGCGGCGGAATGCCGGGGTTCTGGGGCATCTTGGTGATGCCTTCGCCATAGAGGCCAAGCATCTCGTGGCCACCAAGGCCGGGACTCATTAACTTGGCCCAGCCGTAGCGGGCGAATTCCTTGGTGAAGAATTTGCGCTTGCCGCCAAGTTCCTCGGCCTCGGCGTCCAGGTCATCCATGAACTTATAGATGAGGGCGATGGTGATCTGCTCGACCTGGGATTTGGGGTCGGGGACTTTGCCGACCAGGATGTCTCGGGCAGTGTCTATGCGGCGCTTGGTGTCGGTGTCTAACATAGTGGATGGGATGGGCGGGATGGACAGGATGGACCTGATGGACGGGTCAGGTTTGGGGTGGGTTTCGGCGGTGTGCGGAGCGGAGGCGGTAGAGGCGCTCGGTGAAGCCGCCTTCGGCCATGAAGGCGGCGGCTTGGGCGGCTATCTGGCGGTCCAGGAGGGCACAGGCTACACCGATCAGGACGAGGGCGGCGTTGGCGGCGAGTGCGGGGTAGGTGGACTTAGTGGACAGTATGGACGGGATGGACCTCATGGACGGGGCTTGGGTGTTCGGTAGTCCATCCGATCCATGCTGCTCCTGTACCCAGGCGGCCACTTGATCGGCGGTGGTGCAGCGCCGGGCCACGAGCGCCCGCCGCCGCGGGTCATGCTCAGTCCAGAGGGCCAGGCTGCGGTGCCGCAGGAAGTCTTCATAGTCGAGGCGGAGTTCTTCGAGACTGGCGCGGGCTACGTTGGTGAGCTTCAGCTCCATCTTCTTAGACGTGCCGCTGGCCTTGCTGCCCTCGGCGATGTTCTGCACGCCGCTGCGGGCGGCTTGCACCATCTGGTCGTGGGTGCGGCTGCGCTTGTCAATGTACCGGTCACAAAACCGCACCGTCACATCATAGCAAAGCTGCGCAATCTGGAAGCTCTTGAGCTTCCGATAGCCGCCGTGCTTGGGGATGAGCGAGTCGTCGCCATACGTCAGGCGGCGAACTGATTCAGACTGACATAGTCCTTGATGTAATCGGGAATGAGGGCGCGGTACTTATCGGGGACGGCTTTGAAGTCCTTCATGGAGAAGACGGGGTTCGTGGCCAGGTCGGCGTATTCTTTATGGTCAATGATGTGACGGATGCGCCCATCGGTGGCATAAGCCTTGAAGTAAGTCTTCATGGCGGGGACGGCTTCGGCTTCCTGCGGCTTGTAGTCGGCGACGAACTTAACGAACTCTTCTTCGAGCAGCTCGTTCTTGGACTTGAAGCGCGGGATAAGGCCAAAGATTTTCTCCAAAATTTCGCGGAGCGTGAGGCGGCGGTCCACGGCGGCGGCTTGGCGCAACTTTTCGAGGGTGTAGAACTCGGCGGGTTGGTTGAAGACCTGCTGGTTCACATAGTCAATAACGCGGTCCCACTGGCCGGCCTCGACGCTGGCCGCGATGAAGTCATTCTCGCGCACAGTGTCCTCGAACTTCGCATAGAACATGCGGTCAATCTTCATGCCTTCGGGGCCGATGGCCACCTCCTTGAGCGTGGATAGGATGTCCCCGCCGAGATGCTGATAGGTGCCGGCACGGGTCACCGGTCCCTCGTCGCCGCCCTCACTGCCCTGACTGCTTGGCTTGGGGAGCTGGAGAACCTGGTCGTAGTTGTAACGGTGCTCGAAGTATTCGCAGTTAGCGAAGAAGTCGAAGATTTTATAGGCGGTTTTCTCCGGCTCCTTGACACTCTCCTTAAGGGTCTCGTCGAAGAGTTGCGTGCGAAAGCCGTGCTTCCGGGTGCCGCGCCCTTTGATTTGGATGAAGTCAGTGGGCGAGAAGATCGGACGGAAGAGGCCCAGGTTCAGGAGGTCCGGGCAATCATAGCCGGTAGTCATCATGCCGACGGTGACGCAGACGCGGGCCTTGCTGGTCTTATAGGTGGGGAGGAAGTTGGCGGAGCCGAGGAGATGGTTGTTGGTGAAGTTGATGGTGTGCCGCTGGGCACCGTCCACATTGGAGGTAACCTGCACGGCGAAGTCGGACTGGAATTTGCCGGGGAACATCTTATCCGCCATCAGATTCAGGAAATGGGCGAGTTTGGTGGCGTGGTGCTGACTGACGGCGAAGACGATGGACTTGCCGATTTCGCCGCTGATAGGATCACGCAAGGCGTGCTCCAGGAAGGTTTTGCAGAAAAGTTGGTTGGTGGCGTCGGAGAAGAAGCGTTTTTCAAACTCGCGCTGCCGGTAAGTCTCCTGCTGTTCGCCTTCGCCGGTGTCGTCCTTGAACTCGACGACTAAGCCATCGTCCGAGAGGAGTTGGGTGGTAACTTCGCTCCGGGCGTCCACGACGATGGGATTGACGAGGAAGCCATCTTGGACGCCCTCGCACAGGTCGTAGCGGAGGGTAGGCTGGCCGTCATCGCAGCCGAAGGTGCGATAAGTATCGAGTAACAGCCGGCGGTCAAACTCCTATAGCCTGTGATGGGTGCAGGTTATTAGAACTGTCGGCGGCGATCATGTTATCCAACGGCAAGGGTTTCAGGCGGTCCAGGAATGTTCTATCTCTTCCAGGCTGCGGCCTTTGGTTTCGGGAACGGTGGTAAAGACGAAAATCAATCCCGCGAGGCTGCAGGCTCCATAGACCCAAAACGTGAGCGCTGGACCGATGGCCGGATTGTCGTTCAGCATCGGAAAGGTCTGCGCCACGAGGTAACACGAGGTCCAGATGGTGAATGTCGCCAGAGACATGGCCCGTCCTCGCACTCGCGTTGGGAAAATCTCCGAGCAGAGAACCCACGAGATTGGTCCCAGCGCCATGGAGAAGGCGCCAATGAACGCCAGAATTGCCAGCAGCAACGGCACCCCGCTGTAGCCCGCGTGGAACATCCACCCCACTGTTCCCAGCGCCGCCACCTGAATGGTCAGGCCTATAAGTAAGAGTGCGCGCCGGCCCGCCCTGTCCACAAAGGCGATGGCCACAAAGGTGAACACGACGTTGACCAACCCAACGATGACCGAAGACATGAACGCGTCCTTCACGCCCACACCAGCCGTGGCAAAGATCTTAGTCGAGTAATACATGATGGCGTTGATGCCGCTGAACTGACTGAACGCCATGAGCAATACGGCGATGACTAACGGCCGGCGGAAACGGGCGTGAAATAACTCGCTGAACCGGCCTTCCTCCGCGCCGAGCACCGCCCGCACCGCCGCCATCTCCTGGCTCGCATGGACCGGCCCACCGACGCTCTCCAGAATGCGCCGCGCTTCCTCGTCGCGCCCGACGCCGAGCAGCCAGCGCGGACTTTCCGGCACTAAGAAGAGCAGCGCCAGTAGTAACACCGCCGGGGCAACTTCCGCCCCCAGCATCCAGCGCCAGCCTTGCGCCGCGTTCCACGCTTCATCGCCTAGTCCCTGGATGCGCGCATTGAGGAACAGCGTCAGAAAAATCCCGAGGACAATGCCGAGTTGAAACAGTGAGCCGAGCCGGCCGCGTTTCGCCGCCGGTGACAACTCCGCGATATAGACCGGGATAATCATTGAAGATGCGCCGATCCCCAGCCCACTGATGAAGCGGGCCGCGAGAAATTCCATGAAGGTTCGTGGAATCGCGGAGAGCACGCCGCTCAGGGCGTAGAGAATCGCGCAGAGAAACAGCACCTTGCGCCGGCCAAAGCGGTCACTCAGGAAGCCCGCGCACATCGCCCCGGGAATGCAGCCGAGGATCGCGCTCGCGCCGGCGAGGCCTTCCTGCATGGCGTCGAGGTGAAAGTGCGCCTTTAGATATTGGTTGGCGCCGTTGATCACGGCGGTGTCATAGCCGAATAGGAATCCACCAGTGGCGGCTACGAGCGTAACCAGAGTGAGTGGACTGTAGGTCTTAGTTTGATGGTTCATAGGAGGCTTTACTGGATTGAGGCTTTTAGGGTGGCGCATTCGCGGTTCGCGAAAGGGCCGTGCGGTCAGACCGTGTATTCCCCAACCGCAGCGGGCACGATGAAGGTTTCAGTGTAATGGACGACGAAAGGCAGAACTGAGCGACGCGGGCGATCCGGCGCGTCCGCATTGGCAACTGACGTGGCCCGCCCGCGTTCGCTCCAGTGATTTTGTTCGGCATTCGTGCTCCCTTTTTACTACGGCAACTCCACTACCTGATAGAAGCGCTGCGGAGCACTCACTGGGTCAGTAATACAGTTCCCCGTACCATTGCCGGCGATGGGCGGACCCAAATTCGTCCATTGATTGGTGGTCAACTCTGAGCGGTACTGGACCTGGTACATGGCATTCGACACCGAATTCCAGCACAAACGGACTTCGGACACTTGGATAGTTAGGCGGGAAATCTCATGCCCGGTTCCGTCAATATCGAGCCTTGCAGAGTACCCCGGCACGGTTGTCAATCCGCCAAAGTCCAGACTGAATGTGTCGGCGTCAAAGGCCACGCGCGAGGCCTCGACTCCGGGAAAGCTAACCGCTCCGAGCGTCGCACCGGTGAAGGGCGCAATCGTCTGCGCCTCATCCGTAAAATGGAGTAGATTCGGAGACGCTCCCAGCGGGACTGAACTGAGTGAGGTAATGACGACGCTGGCTTGGTTTGAACCCACATCAAACACATCAATGCTAAACTTTGCGCCTGTGCCCTGTGCGCCCCAGTTTGTAACCTCCAACGCACCCGGCGTCGAATCAACCGTGAAGGTCACGGTATAGCCCGGCTGTTCGACACCCTGGTATAGATTGCGGACAGTTAATGTGCGTCCGTTCAACTGTGCTGAAACGGCCGGTGCAAGAGCCAAAAATGCGCTCAGCACGCCACATTGAATGCTGCGGTTACGCTTGCTCATCTTACTTCGATTGTCTGCGTTATTCATTACGTTGTTCCTTTCATGGTTTGTTGTTGTCGCCGGATGACCCAAGCTCAGCGACCCGGCCCACGAGGGCGACGGATTGCAACCGGAGCACGAGGGCCGGGTTAGCTGTAGCGCATGGTTAGCGGCATAGGGCTGCTACTGTCTTTTCAAAATGAAATAGCATACAGCAGCCACCATTGCCGCGACGGCTGCTACTCCAAAAGCCGTGGTCCAAGTAGGCTGGACGGAAAGAACACCAAGGGCAAAAAAGGCGGACGTGCCTGCCGTCCAACCCGCAACTGTCACTTGCTTTGTTCGCTCTCCATCGCTGCCCTTGCTTCGTTCGGGCGTCGGAGACTGTTGTGGGGTGTCGTTCATATTGGTGGTTGTGTGAATTGTTGCCGCCTAACGATAGAACTCAGCCACGCCGGGCCGAGAACGTGACCCGCGAAAGCGGAACTGCGTGCGCCTTCCGGCGTTGGCCACCGTGGTCTTGTTCGCATAGTCTCTATCTCGAAGCCAGCTCGGTGATCCGGCATCCGATCAAGGTCGGCGTCTTGTTGTACAACTCTATCTGGACTCGGCCCGTGTCCTTCAGATGCAAAAGGTAATCTGCTGCGTTGACCGGGTTCATCGCCGCAACTTCGGGAAAATCCTCCGCGATACTGCTGTGGCACCGAATCAAATACCTTCGGAGCACCTCTCTCGCCGCTGGTTCGGTGGGTTTCACTTATTCGCCGCTGACGCGTGGTCTTAGATTCTGCGAACGACAGAACTGAGCGACGCGGGCGATCCGGCGCGTCCGCATTGGCAACTGACGTGGCCCGCCCGCGTTCGCTCCAGTGATTTTGTTAGGCCACGTCATCGTCATAACTCACGACAGGCGTGGCGCAGGCACGGCTCTTACCTTGGCCAACGCGCAAGCAATTGCCTTGGTCTGAACCACAGTCGAATCAAGCCAAGTGTCGTAGAATATCGCGCCAAGCGGGCAAAATGATGCCCACGAGGCGGTGAACTCTTGCCCATCTAACTTGCCTTCGGCGTAGCCGACTGCCTCGGATGGGTCTGACCAATGTTTTGTAATTTCAATCTTGGTAGTGGGCATAAGAAACTCCAGCGTGGGAAGTGGCCTAACGTAGAAAGCTGAGCCACCGCCGACTCGCGACGTGACCGCGACAGCGGAACTGACCGCGCCAACAGCGGTTGGCTCCGGCGACTGGTTAGGCGTCATGGTTGTGTGCTGTGCGAATCACCACGGACCAAAAGACGAATCCTCGCTACTTCGGCTTCTCGAAGCAAACGCTTCTCTTTGATATATTGCCGAGCGTCTGCGATGCGTTCCTCTCGATTGTTGCCGGATGGTGAACAGATGTGTTTTAAGAAGTTACAGGCACGACAGCACGCCACTGTGTTCTCTTCGCTGTGTTCCCCTCCAGAGCAGTCGGGAATAATATGGTCAAACGTTAAGGAGTAATAAGCATCGTAGGATGCTAAATAGTCCGTATCGCAATATGCACACTTGAAGTCCTGCGCCAATCCGTGTGTCGCGTGCCACCCTCCAATACCGAGAGGCTTTAGTTCTTCGATGATTCGTTTTTGCTGGTCTGTGTAGGTTGTTATCATGGCTTTCGTAATTGGTATTGCGCGGATCACGCCTAACGGCAGAACTGAGCGCCGCGGGCGGCCCAGCGCGTCCACATTGCCAACCGACGTGGCCCGCCCGCGTTCGCTCCAGTGATTTTGTCAGGCAGGCAAATCCTCATATCTTACAATCTCGCCCAATCGGCTGTTTTATAGACGTATGCTTCCCATTCATAACCTATCTCACCACCAAAAATAAGCAGAAAACTCTCCTCCTCGGAAATGCGCTGCTCATAACGCGAACCTCGGATGAGCTTGTGCATCTCTATCCATACATCGTCCTTAATTCCGTCTTCGGGATATGCGACCAAAACACAAAGGTCAGCGTTGGTCAATAAAAGATGTGACACCTCTTTATAGACTCCGCTCTTGATATAGTTCTCATGCTCAAATGCGACGGACATACTTCTCAACCACGTCGAGTTTGCTGGGGCGCAAGGCACAAGATCGGAATCCTCGTAAAGCACCGCATCCAACGAATAATAATCAGTCGGATAACACTTCAGGCCAACCTTGTCTGCGACTCTGCGAATCACGCAATCGCCGGACGACTTGATAAGCTTGGTGAACTCTGGCGCATTGCGCCAGCTTGGCGCGAGACTGCCCTTCATTTCGGTAACAGCTTCAAACCATGCTTTGTAGAATTGCTTCGCTGTGATAATCATAATTTTAGGCGGACGCGCGCTTGCTGCCTAACAGTTAAGTGAGCGACAGTGTGGCTGTTGTTTTGTCATGATATTAGTGCTGGCTGCAAAGAATAGGGGGTTTCGGTATGCTGCGGGCAAGCTTTATTTTGCGGTATTTTATGATGCGGTCACAAACCAGGTTTTGCAGGTGCCGGTTTCAGCCCGGCAGGGCGAAAGAGAATATACTGCGCGAGGTCACAATCTGCGCTTTTTGCTCGCGCCTCGGTCGGTGCCGGAGAAGGTCAGTCACTTTACTGCCAGGAGGCAGGTTCGGCCCCAGCTCCGTAGGAGCGTGATGTTTATAGTGTCCAGCCTAACGTGGTCAAGCCCCGGAGGGGCGGAATGTTTATGTGGGGCGGCGGGGCACATTCCGCCCCTCTGGGGCTTGACCGCGTTGGGCTGGACACGACTATAAACATCACGCTCCTACGGAGCTGGGGCCGAACCTGCCGCCTCGCGGCAAGGTGACTGACGTTCTCCGGCACCGACCGAGGCGCGAGCAAAAAGCGCAGATTGTGACTGCGCGCAGAATAGCCCAGCGTGATAACGCTGGGAACAGCGGGTCAACTTGGCGTTAAGTCCCGACAGGGACGACAGAAAGATGCTGACCCTGGAGGCTCTTGCAAAACCCT
>CAINDV010000389.1 GCA_903847485.1 uncultured Verrucomicrobiota bacterium | reverse complement strand
TCGGCGGAGTGCTTCGCGGGGTCGAGCGCGGCGGGGTCCGTCCAGATGAGGCGGAGGCGCGCGCGGATTTTCTCATCGGCCAAATCCGCCAGCCGGATGCGGAAGCTGCGCGGGTCGGGGAACGGTAGATAGGCCTTGCCCGCCTGCGTGAAATCGGCGAAGACCTCGAAGGAGTGGCCGACATCCGCGACGATGAGGAAGGGCGGATTGGGTTCGGTGGCGGGCAGGGCGCGGACGTAGCGCTCGGCCTGGCCGCGCGCTTTGATCATGGCTTCGTCCCAAGCTTCCGTGCCGCGCGTGGGCTGGGAGGATTTCTTGCGGGCGCTGACGCCGGCTTCGGCGGCGGCGAGTTCCAGCCGCGAGGCGGCGGCCTGGGCGGCCTGGAATTGCTTGGATTCCAGGACGAAGCGGGCGCGCCGGTAGAGGTCAATGCGGCCCTGCGTGCTGGTGCCGTCGGGGTGGTGCTCGGTGACGGGGAACTCGAAGAAATAGCCGTGGTCCGGGTGCGGATCGGGGCGCGGCACGCCGAGGACGTCGCAAAGGTCGAGCAGGAATGGCTGGGAGTTGGCCCGCTCGGACGGACTGGCAGCGGACCAATGGGCAATGAAGGCCACGATTTCCCGGCTCGGCATGACGGAGTTATACGCTAAACCGAGGCGGCTGTCAGCCGGGATGTGCCGCCGGTCTCATCTTGACCCGGAGCTGACCCGGAGCGCGGACATTCTTGTCCGCTTGGGGGCGTGCGGCCAGGGAAAGCGGACCAGCATATCCGCGCGCCAAACCAATAAGAGCAGTGCTGGGCCGTATCTATCCAGAGGACCAACCACGGATGACACGGAGGACACGGAGGGGATAGGGCGGACCGGTGGATTTTTCCGCTTCGGTTGAGTCACCAGACAGTAACTGGCCAGCCAAAGCCAAGAACTCTTGCCCAACCTTGCCGATCCGTGTCATCCATGAAATCCGTGGTCAGTTCATCTGCCTGGCTACGGGTGCGGGAGGTGGGGCCAGGCCGGTGGGCAAGGCAACCCACGTCGCGAACCGGAACCCCAAAAGTGCGCTCCCCTCCGCCCGAGGGCGGCCACCAATTCCTCGATCGCAGCTTCGCCCGCCTTCGCTCCGCAATTCTGCCCATGAACCTCAAAATGCCTTCCTTGATTGCCAACGACTTGCGCATCTTGAGGTTCATGGGCGCAACGCGCGCAAAAAATTCGGGGTGGTCTCATTTTGTCCGTGGGTCGAGCCACGCACCGGCCAAAGCCGGGACTCCGAACGGCCTTGGGCAGCGGTTGGCGGGGTTCGAAGTCCCGCCTATAGGCGGGCGGGTTCAGAATGAGACGGCGGCGAAACAATTTGCCGCCCTGGCCCAACCGGGTAGTCTCCGTCCCGTGAGCGCGCACTGCCAGCCGCCGCCAGACCGCCCCGAGGCCCCGGGGCGGGTTTGCCCGTTGGGTGCTGAGCATCACGGCGCTCCTGGAGAGCGCACGAGCACGACCTCATTGAATGACCGCTTCACTTTGCCGGCTGCGCTCCGCCGCAGTTGCCACCAAGAACTGCCCCTTTTACCGCAGTTCGCCAACCTCAGTTTCAATAGTGAGGACTGACCCCTTTATGTGTGTGTGACCCCTTTGTGTGTGAGCGGGCGGTTTTGCGGCCGTGTAGGCCGGGTGCCCCCACCCGGCGCGGCGTGCCAGGGCCAGAATGAGAATTGCCGCTGTCCGCGCTGCTCAAGGCCGAGAGGAAGCAGTATTACCTGAAGCTGGAGCAAAGCCAGCGAGGCGGAACGAATATATTTTCAATGTTTTGAAGAAATGTATTGCCTCCGTGCAGGAGGCAGTCTAGCCTGCATCCCACTGGTGGCCCCGTGGTGGGGCTATCCCCGAGTATTTGCAACCAAGCAACAAATTATCCGTGTGAACTGGAAACACTTGATGGGAGTCATGACGGTGGCTGGCGCGGTGCTCGGCTCGGCGTATGGGGCCGGAACCACTAAGAACTACGATTACGCCAGCGGCCTCGCCAATGGCGGCAATATTCCCGACTAAGACCTCACCGGCTGGCAGGACACGCGAACCGTCAACAACTGGGTGGGACCGGGGTCCATTTATTGGGCCAAGAGCCCTTGCCTATGCCGCCAGTTTGGTCAGCACGCCTCCGCTTGAAAACAACGTGAATTGTCACCAAAAAACAAACAAGTATGCACAACAAGATCAACAACCCTGGAACCTATGAAAACAATATGAACCCAAACAAAACCAAACTAGACCAACAATGCAGACTCGCGGTCGGCTGCCTCCTCCTGGCGGTAGTGACTTTCGTCAGTTCCGCTTCGGCGCAACTGACCATCACCGGGAACAGCCAGCTCGGGGCCGTGCCGCTCACCCCCACCTGGATCCCCGCCACAGACAGCTTGATAGCCAATCTCGGTCCAACCACGGCCGTTGGCAATTTTGCCGAATACACGGCTGCGAACGTCACCAACCTGACCAGGCTGGGGGTTCCGGTTACGATCTTCCCGTATGCCAGCGCAACGAATCTTTGCATTTGCGGCAATGACGCCGTGGCTGGAAAGTTGCTGGTTTACACGCTGCCAGCTTCTGCCAACGGCTATGACATCACCAACATCACGGTCTATGGCGGGTGGGTGGATGCGGGTCGTGACCGGCAAGACTACACCGTTTCGTATTCCACGGTGGCCGCCCCGACAAGTTTCAACTATTTGACCACCGTCAGATATAGCCCTTCGAATCCCACCAGCATCGGGTCGGCCACCCGGGTGGCCATCACTGACTTGTCGGGTGCGGCGATTGCCAAGAGTGTCGCTGCGGTGGCGTTCAATTTTATCGCACCGCCTTCGGAAAATAGCGCGGTTGGCTATACCGCCATCACGGTTCAAGGAACGGTGGCGACGAGCTTGGTCGTGCCGGTAGCATTGATTACAACTTCCAACGAAACTAACAGTGCTTCGTTTACCCCCAGTTGGGTGATTGAAACGGACAGCCTGATCGCCGGGCAAACGCCCACCTCATCCGCCGGCAATTTCGCTAACTCGGGCACGGGTGGCCTGCCCGCTTTGACCGACGGTAACTTTGGAGACGTTGGCAGCTTTGGCAACTATGCCAGTTGCGGCGGTAGTTCGGGCACATCCTTGATTTACACGCTCATCAATTCGGTCAATGGATCAGACCTCACCAACATCGTGGTTTACACCGGTTGGCCGGATAACGGCCGTTTCGGGCAATACTACACGGTTTCGTATTCCGCCGTGACTGCGCCCACGACGTTTATACCGCTGACAACCGTTTTTTACCTGCCGCCAATACCCGCCAGTACCAGGGTGGCGGCCCGGGTCGCGATCAGCCCCTTGTCCGGCGTGCCGTTCGCAAAGAATGTGGCGAGCGTAAAGTTTGACTTTGCCAGTCCCACCTTGGCATCCAGCTTCAATAACGGCTGGCAAGGTTATGCTGAAATTGTGCTGGAAGGCACCGATTCCGCTCCGCCGACCGCTCCACCATCGCCTTATCTGACCCAGGACACTCTCCCAACCTACGCTGAAACCGTGGTCGGTGACCAGGTCGTCTTTACGGCGGCTTACAGCAATTCCCCGCCGGCCAATCTTCAATGGCTGGTCATCACCAACGGCGTCACGAACCTCGTTGCGGGAGCCACCAACGAGACGTTGACGCTGAGCAATGTGCAGACGAACAACACTGGTCGTTACCTGCTCAAGGCGGTAAATGCAACCAACAACGCGGGAGTCTCGTATAGCACGCCAGAACAGCTCGTGGTCGGCAGCACACCGGCACTCGTGAATGGCGTCATTGTGAATTATGCCTCGCAAAACTTCCCCGGCAGCACCAACTTTTTCCCGGCCTGGCCAGTGGATACCAACAACTTGAACTTGATCTATGGCTTCGCCTACGGATCCGGCCCGGGAACGTTTACTTACGTGGGTGATTTCACCGGTGGCGGCAATTATTGCAATGCCGACCCGACCATTCTGTCGGACGGCGTGGCTGGTTCCATGACATCCTTGCCGAATTTGGAGTTTGCAGCCGGCGGCACGTTTATCAGTGGCGCGGGGCAAACCGTGACCTATACGCTCGTTACCAATTCGGCACCCTTCGGTTTGGACCTTACCAATATTACTATTTTCGGTGGCTGGCAGGATGCTGGCCGTGATGAGCAGAAATATCAGGTCCTATATTCCACGGTGCAAGCGCCCACGTCCTTTGCGCCGCTGTTGACCGCCAACTACAACCCCACAAATCCCAACAACCAGCCGACGGTTTCCCGCACAACGCTCGTTCCGGCGAGTGGAGTGCTGGCGCACAATGTGGCGGCAGTGCAGATCAATTGGAATTTGTCTCCCGGGCCCGAGAATGGTTGGGAAGGCTATTCTGAAATCCTTGTCGGTGGCCAGCCCTCGACGGGATTCGTGCCCGGTTTGACGAACGACGTCTCACCGCTAACCGCCTCGGATGTGGTGGGCAGTCAGATTATCATGACTGCGGGTTTCAGCGGTGCGACTACTCTGCAATGGAAGAAGAACGGAACTAAC
This sequence comes from uncultured Verrucomicrobiota bacterium, assembly GCA_903847485.1. Taxonomy (GTDB): domain Bacteria; phylum Verrucomicrobiota; class Verrucomicrobiia; order Limisphaerales; family JAJXZI01; genus CAINDV01. The sequence continues at coordinate 2,441 of CAINDV010000389.1, read as the reverse complement.
CTCCCGGGAGCGACGACCTCCGTCTTGACGCTTAATAACCTGCAGCTCACTGACGCCGGGGCTTACACCCTGGTGGCATCCAATTCAGTGGGTGCTAACAGCACCACTGCCTGCACGCTGACCGTAATTCCCGCGCCCACTGCGGTTAGTAACGTCCTGACGGCCATTGCCACACAGACATCGGATGATTCCGTCTTTACGCCTACCTGGGATGCCTCGGTGCTGGCTTCAAGTTTGATTTACAAGGTTTCACCCAGCATTTCTGGCGATGGTGATTTCACTGGGGGATATTTCGGTGCCATTCCCACCGCCGGAAGCCCGCCGGAGGTTTTAACGGACGGCACTTTTGGGACGATTGATTTTAACCTGACTGGAACTCATGGCTGGGTCTCTTGCCTTGGTACGGGTTCTCGTGCAACAGCCATTAGTTTTCCGCCACGAGGTGGTCAATTTGTGATCTATACACTTACCAACTCCGCGAACGGATACGATATCACGAACATCATGACGACCGGCGGGTGGAACGATGCAGGGCGCGATCAGCAGGCCTATACCGTATATTATGCCACGGTAGCTGACCCAACCTATTTCATTCCGTTGACGAGCGTCAATTACAACCCCACGAACCCGGTCGGCTATTCCATGAACCGGGCGACCATCACACCGGCGAGCGGATCGTTGGCCACCAATGTGGCAGTGCTGATGTTCGACATGCGCTTACCGGCTGGGGAAAACGGTTTTTCCGGCTACAGTGAAATCGGTGTTTACGGTTCGCCCTCGACGACTCCGCCGACCGGGCCGGTGTTTGCGGTAACGACGGCGAATGAATACCTGCCGGCCGCCACCGCCCCTGACTGGACCATTGAAACGCCCAATCTGATTGCCGGACAACTGCCTAGCAGTGTCGGATCCGGTAATTTCTCGATTGAGGCGGGTGTCACCGGCGTCAGTGCGCTGACCGACGGCACCTTTGGACCCGCTGACGCCACCGCCACCTATGCCACTTGCGGCAATGCGGCAGGCACCTCCATTACCTACACCTCCGCCACCGGCTGGGACCTGACCAACATCGTGGTTTACAGCGGTTGGGGTAATTACAATCGGGATGGACAGTTCTATAACATCACTTATTCGACGCTCTCGGCGCCTGCGACGTTCGTGCCACTGACTGGCATCACCTACGACCCGCCGTGGCCACTCGGTGTTGATGGGGGGCTGACACCGGCCGCCAACCGCGTGCAAGTTGCACCGGCAGGTGGCGCAGTCACACTCGCGACCAACGTCCATCAGGTTAAGTTTGACTTCACCTTGCAAAATGGCCGAGACAATGGCTATTCAGGCTATGCCGAAATAGTGTTGCAGGGGTCTGACCTGGCAGCGCCGACGCTGCCGATTATCGCTGGGCCGACGGTTGTGGGTGGAAACCTGATCCTGACGGGCACGGGTGGCACGCCGAACTACGGCTACACGCTGCTGACAGCCACCAACATGCTGACCCCGGTGATTGACTGGACGATTAGTGTTACAGGTGTCTTGAATGGCAATGGCGCCTTTTCCAACGCCATCCCGATAGACGTTTCTCAACCGGCCAGCTTCTTCCGAATGCGGATGCCATGATTTAGGGGTGACTGTAAAGGGGGCAGACCCGCTAATTGACAGTCGGCTGGCTGGAGGTTTTCATCCGGCCTGGCTCGCAAGCTCCGCTGGCAATACCCCGGAATGTGCTGCCACCCCAGATGCTCGAACTGTTCCACGGCGAGTGTGCGCTTGCGTTTGGCCGTGCGACCCTCCAACACGCGGAGCAACGCCAACGGACCGCCTTGGAGCAAGGCGGCACCCCAGCGGCGGATGGTTTTGGGGGCAGCCGGGAAACTTTCGCACCGCGCCTTGAGTTTGACCCCGGAGTTTTAGAGCCGGCCCGGGAGGAGTTTGTAAGCTGGGGCGTGCGGGCCGTGGCTGACGACCTCGAGGATCTCGAGGTCATAGAAGACGATCCCGCCGCGTCCGCATAAACGGCGAAGACGGGATGGCGCTTATCGGTGCCCAAAAGCAACTGCCCCAGCGGCGGGGGAGTTGGCGGGAGAGCGTCCGCGGGGCAAGGCGGAGGAGGAGGGACAGCGGGCGGTAACAGTGAGACCTTGCTGGGCGACTCCGATAAAAGCATGACCGAGGGTAGCCGGAGAGCGTCCGCCGATCACCCAGGAAAACCTGCAATCGCCCCCCTTCCTGCCCGCACAAACTGACGCTTTCGGGGCCTTTGAACTCGTCACTCTTGCCGGCAAAATACCCCGCTTCTTCTAAGAGCGCGTATGGAAATTCAAGGAGTAGCGTTAGCAAGCCGTTTGAGCATGAGGCGGATCAGGGTCAGATAGATCATGGATTCGCTGGATTGAGGGGCCGTTTCATAATCGCGTGCTAAGCGCCGCGACTTGACCAACCAG
>CAINDV010000388.1 GCA_903847485.1 uncultured Verrucomicrobiota bacterium | reverse complement strand
GTGACGAAGCGGCGCGCGAACGCCAGGATCGTTGTGGGGTAGTCCTCAATCATACCCTACAATACAGGTAGGGGCAGGTTGAGTCAATTGGCGAGCCCAGCAAATTTAATTCACATGAACACATATAGCAGTATGCGACCGCTCGGCCTTGGAACGTGTAGGGAAACGGCCGCCGGACTCGCCGTGATGGCGCTGGCGCTGCTTAATCCGCTCGGCGCCTCCGCGGCGAGCGGCATCTGGACCCACACGACCTCCGGCGGCTTGTGGAGCGCGACCGGAAACTGGAGCGGCGGCACGGTCGCCGATGGTTCCGGCAGCACGGCGGATTTCAACACGATTGATATCACCGCCGACAACACGGTTCACCTGGACGCCTCGCGTTCGCTGGCCATCTTGATATTCGGTGACCTTGACACCGCGACGGCTGCGGGGTGGATCCTGGATAACGACAACAACGCCGCCAACCTTCTGACCCTGGCGGGCACCGCGCCGACCATCACGGTCAATGCGCTCGGCACAGGGAAGGACGCGACCATCGGCGCCGTCATCGATGGTGCCAGCGGTTTGACGAAGGACGGCGCGGGCACACTGACCCTGACGGGCGTCAACACCTACAGCGGCCAGACCACGGTCAGTGCGGGTACCTTGACCGTTTCAGGCGGCGCCATCAACAATACCACCAAGCTGTGGGTGGGTGGGGGTGGTTCCGGAACCTCTGTTTTCAACCTGACCGACGGCGCGGTGACGACCGCCGCTAATATCCATATGCTCGTTGTGGGGGACACCAGCCCCGGCTCGGTAACCATCTCCGGCGGTGCGTTGAATACCTCCTATGTGCAAAACGGCAATAATGGACCCTGTGTCGTGGTCGGCGGTGGTAAGATCGGTTCCTACACCCAAACCGGAGGCACGGTGGAGAACGGCAATTGGTGGGGTGATGGATTTGTCCTCACTTCTGACTTAGGTGGTTCGGGCAGCAGTGCGTCATTTTCCGGCGGTTCCTATACCACCACCGGGTGTTTGACGCTGGGAGTTCGCGGCGACTCGACCGTCACGGTCAGCGGCACGGCCCAGGTCAATGTGGCCTTCGTGAAGTTAGGCCAGTTAACAGCCAGCACCCAGACCTCATCCTCAACGGCGGCACGCTCACATCGGGCACTGGCATCAAGTATGCCTCAGGCACCGCTTCGGTGAGCCTCAACGGTGGCACCTTGCAGGCGGGTTCCTCGACCGACACCTTCTGGGACAATAACGCCAAGGTTACCGCCACCATCGGCGCCGGCGGCTTCACCTTGGATAGCAGCGACTTCAGCGTCACGATCAGTCAGGTCCTCGGCGGGGTCGGCGGCCTGACCAAGATCGGCAACGGCACGCTGACACTGAACGGCGTCAACACTTACACCGGCCCGACCCGAGTGCACGCTGGTGTGCTGGCGTGCGCGGTCAACAACGCGCTGGGCGGCGGCGCCTTGGACATTACAAACGGGGCGAAGCTCCAGTTGGATTACACCGGCGCGCGAACCGTTTCGCAGTTGACCTTCGACGGTGGCGCGCCTCAGTTCACCGGGACTTACGGCGCCACCGGTTCTGGTGCCGCGCATATCGATGACACGCACTTCTCCGGCACGGGCACGGTGACCGTTACGCTGCCGACTCCCGTGTTCCCGGTGAGTGGGTTCACGATGACCGGCGGGGTTCCGTCTTTCACCTTCCCCACGGTCGCGGGTTACAAGTACCGCAGCCTTTACAAGGACGACCTGACGTTGGGGGCATGGCTGCCGGTGATCGCGCCGCCGAATTATCCGGGGCCGGATGGCTGGAGCACCACCTCAACCGGCGCGTCCATGACGATCACCGATACGAGTGCGTTGGGCAAACCGCAGCGCTTCTATCGGATCGAAGTCGCGGTGCCATGATGCGACCGGCGGCGGTCCGATGAGGACATTGCCGAGAGCAGCAAACGAAAGGCCGGGGGAGCACTCTCCCGGCCTTTCAACCCAAACACCAAATCATGAAACGCGCAACCGCCTCCATCATCTGGTAAGAGTTCTTGAATTAGGAAACAGCAGAGTAAAACTAAAGATATGAAGCCCTACGGGAATGTTTCGGTCGGCCCTTTAATCCGGCGTGCCTTCACGTTGATTGAATTACTGGTCGTGATTGCCATCATCGCCATCCTGGCGGCCATGCTGCTGCCCGCGCTGGCCAAGGCCAAGAGTAAAGCGCGGCAGACGCAGTGCCTTAATAACATGCGTCAAATCGGCCTTGCCCTGATGCTCTACGAGGGGGATTACCAGAAACTGCCCCCGAAGGCTTCGCAGGTCGGGGACTTCATGAATCCCCAGGCGCCAGGCTGGCGTCCAAACTGTCTCAACGCCATCAGCACTTGCCTGCAAAGCCAGAACCGGGGCTTCTCGTCGATGATTTATTCGTGCCCAGGCGCCAAGAAACCCGGCGATGGCAGCGATGCCACTGCGATGAGTTCCACGAGTTACCTGCCCAATGCCGTCGCGATGGAGCTAAGCCAGGCACGAATACCCAAGCCCAGCGAGGTCATTCTCATCCAGGAAACCATTCGGCTCGTGAGCTATACCGCATTGCGCCCGGCAGTGGCCTCGGAATGGGGCGGGCCTCCCGGGGAGTACACCGTGTGGCATGATAACATAACCCCTACTGCGGGCCTTCCTCCAGGCACGGAGAATTATAGCTTCCTTCACTCCAAAGGCGGGAACTTTGTCCTGGCCGACGGTCATGCCGAGTACCGCAAGGCGGCGACGCTGCGAGCCTGGCACTTTGGCCTGACGGATGGTTCGACCGGCAACGCCCAGGACACCCAGGCCGCTGAGCCCACTAACCTCTACAAATCCCCGTTTAACAAGCCCTAGCGCGTTTCTGGATGGACCCGGTCATGGGCGAGCAGCGGGGCCTGCCGCGGTTCGAGTCAAGGAATGGATGTGCGCCAGTTCCCCTGAAGTTCGAACCCAACGGTTCGATGCTTGTGGTGTTCACGAAGAGTAGTCTGAAGACAGAAGCCGGAAGCCGGAATCATATCAGAAAACAGAAACACCTTGCTCGAAAGGAGGCCATTCGACGAATGTAAAGAGAGTGATTTTGGCGCTGGCTTTGCTGATGATTATGAAGGACTAAAGAAAGGATTGAACTGATGAATATGAAAAGCATGGTTAGGTGGGCGATTGCCGCACTGCTGGCGGGAAATGTCGCGTGGACGGCGGAAAAGACTCCGGCAGGCGGCGTGACGTTGTATGCCGATGGCCGGCCGTCCGCAACCTTGCGCATGGAAGCGAAAGATCAAGGTGTCGTGCTTAAACACGGTGACGGCCCGGGGCAATGCGACATCCTGGGAGCACGAGAAGCCTTGATCTTTGAGGAGAAAGGCGTCTATCACCTTTTCTATGACGGTGCCGGGCCCAAAGGCTGGCTCGCCTGCCTGGCTACCAGCAAGGATCTCAAAACATGGGAAAAGAAAGGCCCCATTCTTGATTTTGGCAAGCCCGGCGAGTCCGACTCTGCCGCTGCCTGCTCCCCATGGGTCTATTTCGACGGGAAAGCGTGGCACATGTTCTACCTTGGTACGCCAAACGCGTCGGGAGCGCCGGACTTGGTCCCGTTGTTTCCTTATTTGACGTTGAAGGCGAGGAGCAAGTCAGTAGCCGGCCCGTGGGTTAAACAACCGGAGGTGATCCCGTTCCGTACAAAACCAGGAACCTATTATGCGGTCACCGCCAGCCCGGGACACATCGTGAAGCAGGGCGATGAATACCTGATGTTCTTTAGCGCTACGGGGGGGAAACTACGCACGCTCGCCATTGCCCGCACCAAAGACCTGAACGGGCCATGGGCGGCCGATCCGCAGCCGATCGTCCCCCCGGAGGAACAGATTGAGAATTCCTCGCTCTACTTCGAACCGTCTAACAAGACATGGTTCTTGTTTACCAATCACATCGGCTTGGACGGCGGCGAATACACCGACGCGGTCTGGGTGTATTGGTCCAAGGAAGTGAACGCCTGGGACGCAAAGGCTAAAGCCGTGGTGTTGGATGGAAAAAACTGCCCATGGTCGAAGAAGTGTATCGGAATGCCGTCGGTGGTGGTTGTCGGCAAGCGCCTGGCCGTCTTTTACGACGCTCCCGGCGGCACCAGCACGGATAACATGAAGCGCGATGTCGGCTTGGCCTGGCTGGAGTTGCCCCTGACCCCGCCGGCAAGCATGTCAAAAGAGTAGAAATGCGGACCAAGTGGCATCCATCATGATGAAGAACATGGTGATCACGGCGGCGAATTGATTACTACGACCAAAAGATCCCATGCCCCCCCGCCAACGAGTGCTTGCCGCCATGCGCCGGTCCACCCTGCCTGACCGCTGCCCATTTGAAATCAGTTGGGGCGCGTTCACGCCCGGCTTGATGAAGGTTTATCGTGACCGCACGGGGTCCGGCCTTGAGCCTTGCGAATACTTTGACTTTGACACCCGCTCGGTGAACCTCGCCCCCACCCGCAAGCAGACGGACTTCCGCCGGTCCTACTCCGATCCCATTCCGGACAACGTCGTCTTCGACGAGTGGGGCGTCGGCATGGTGCCTGGTCCGGTCGAACACTTCGTCGAGTTCAAGTATCACCCGCTCGCCGGATGCGAGACGCCGGAACAAGTGTGGGATTTCGACTGGCCCGACGTCGATGCGCACTATCGGTTCGAACCGCTCGCCGCCAAGGTGGCGGACTATCAGGCGCGCGGCTACGCGGTGACCGGCGAACTCTATCAGACCATTTTCGAGATGGCGTGGCTTCTGCGCGGCATGGAGAACCTGCTGATGGACTTCCACACCAATCCCGCCATCGCCCATGCGATCTGCGAAAAGCTGACCCAACTGCGCGAAAGCCAGGCCGTCCGCTACGCGGAGTCCGGCGTGGACATCCTGCGGCTCGGCGACGACGTCGGCACCCAGACCGGCCAGATGATCGGGATGGATACCTACCGCGCCTTCCTCAAGGAACGCACCCGCCGCATCATCGCCGCCGCCAAGCGCATCAGGCCCGACCTGCTGGTCTTCATGCACTGCGACGGACAAGTGTCGAGTTTCATCCCGGAATACCTTGAGATCGGCGTGGACATCCTCAACCCGATCCAGCCCGAATGTAACGACCTCGCGGCGATTGGCCGGCAGTATGGCGACCGAATCTCGTTCTGGGGCGGCATCGGCACACAGTCCACGATGCCCTTCGGCACGCCCGAGGACGTCCACCAGAAGGTGCGCGAAGTCCAGGCGGCGCTCGGGGCCCGGGGCGGCCTGCTGCTGGCACCCACCCATATTCTCGAACCGGAAGTTCCGTGGGAGAACGTGGAGGCATTCGTCGCGGCCGCGAAGTCGGCGCTATATCCAACCACGGAAAGCTCAGATCAATCAGACATACCAAGATGACTATGAACCTGCACCCATTACCCCCGCCGCAAACGAAAACGGCAAGCTCCCGCCAACGTTTCCTCGACACGCTCAAGTTCAAGCCTGTGGCCAAACCCTGGATGCGCTGGGGCGCGTTTCTGTGGGACGAGACCGTCGAGCGTTGGAAGCAGGAAGGCTGGGACGGCACGCCACTGGATTATTACTTTGATCTGGATCGGCTCGTGCGTGTGGATCCTTGGTATGGGCCGGTGCCGGAATTCCAGCACGAGGTGCTTTCAGAGGACGCGGAGACGACCACCTATATCAACCACGAGGGCATTGTGATGCGCGAATTCAAGCAGCACCACGACGCCAGCATGCCGCAGTTCATCAAGTTCCCAGTCGAGAACGAGGCCGAGTTCGACAAGTTCGCGGCGGAGCGCCTTGCCCTTAATGCCGCTCAGCGTCTCTCGGCAGATTGGAAGAAGACGGTTGCCAGCGGGCGGGTGCAAGTCGCGGTAGGACGTGGAGATTTGGGCGCCGGGGGCCAGGGCGGTACGCAGACCCCTGCCGGGACTGAAGAGATGTGGCCGCGCAAGTGTTGGGCGGACCGTTGGGGCGGCTTCTTCGGATCGCTGCGCAACTTGATGGGCGTGCAGAATCTCTGCGTTGCCTTTTACGACCAACCCCGCCTTATCGAGCGCATGATGGAAGAGCGGGCCGACCGCGTCATTGAAATCACCGGGGAGGTGCTGAAGCATGCTCGCTTCGAGACATTTTGGTTCTGGGAAGATATGGCGTACAAAGGCGGTCCGCTGGTCGGACCAGATTTGTTCCGCAAGTTCGCTTTCCGGCACTACCAGCGCGTGTGTGACTGGCTGCGTGGCCAAGGCATCGAGCACATCGGCCTGGACAGCGATGGCAAGATCGATTCGTTGATCCCGGTTTGGCTTGATGCCGGCATCACCCTTCTTTGGCCCTTCGAGGTGCAATCCGGCATGGATGTGTTGAAGGTCCGCCGCCAATATGGAAAACGGCTCGGGATCATGGGCGGATTGGACAAGCGAGTGCTGGCCAAAGGTGGTCCGGTCATGCGCGCCGAGGTGGACCGCGTGATGCCGCTGATTGAGGAGGGAGGATACATTCCCGAACTGGACCACAGCGTGCCGCCCGGTGTTTCGTGGGCCAACTTCTGCGACTACATCGGCTATCTGAAGCACCGACAGGCGAGTCCCGCCGTTGGGCTTGGGGATTTCCACCCGCCGCACCGGGCTGGGCACCTACGTCCCGGCCAGGAGTTTGGCGCGAAGGGTGTCCCAGTGCTGGCGCACGTGGTCGCGCAGTTGTGTCGTGGTCATGCCGTCAAGGCCCGGAGCGCCTCCGTTACGTTTGACCGCCAGCCAGGCGTTCGTGGCATTGTCTTTGCCGACCACTTGTTCCATCAGGTCTTCGGGCCTCGCTTTCTGTGGTGAGTCCCGCAAACCCAGACGGCTCGCCGTGTCGCTCCCGGTGCTTGAGGCGGCTTCTCCGCCGGGGCCCCGGTTCTGCCAGACCAGGGTGGTGACCGTAGTTGTCGCGCCCCGCTGTTTCCCTCGGCTTCGCGCCGGTCTCGTTCAGGTTCTCATGGAGTTTTGCGCTTTCGTTCTTTGGCCCTTCGCGGTTCCCGGCTTTCGCCGGGCGTCGTCGCTACTATGGCCGCTGCTGACTTCCCCCGGCCTCTCGGCCAGAGGATCTCCCTGGGTCAGTGCCG
>CAINDV010000387.1 GCA_903847485.1 uncultured Verrucomicrobiota bacterium | reverse complement strand
GGACCTGAACCATAACGGGCGGGTGGATCCGGACGAGCCGGGCATCTCCAATGTCGTGGTACAACTCTATGGCACGAATGGGGCTTACGGCACAAACTTCGTGTTCTTGTTGGAAACCACTACGGACAATAACGGCTACTACCTGTTCCAGGCATTGGCACCCGATAGTTACTATGTGAAGCTCCCCGCGACGAACTTCGCAGTCGGCGGCGCGCTGGAGCACTACTGGCTGACATCGCCGTCGGTGACGACCAATGACCAGGTGGATGATGACAACAACGGCAGCCAAGCGGTGCTCAACGGCGATGTGATCAGTCCGCTCTTTATCTTAAGGTCAGGGCATGGACCGCTTGATACCACCACGGAAACGGGCCGCGGAAACGAGTTGGATAACGCGGTTGACGAGGATGGCGATATGACAATGGACTTTGGGTTCACGGCACCCGTGACTATTGGCAACTATGTCTGGGTGGACCTGAACGGCAACGGCGTGCAAGACGGTGGCGAGCCGGGTATGGACGGTGTGACGGTAACTCTCTACCGGACCAACCACGGCGTCGGAACCTTGACGCAAGTGGCAACGACGAACAGTGCCAGCGGCGGTGCCTTCAGCTTCAGCGTCGTGCCGGCGGGCGACTTCGTCGTTAGCTTTGGGTTGCCGAGCGGTTACTCTTACACCACGTTCCGTGCCGGCTCCGACACGAGCCTGGACTGCAACGCGCTGCCGGGCAACGGCCAGACGCCGGTCTTTACCCTCACCAGCGGCCAGACGGATAACTCAGTGGACGCGGGCTACTACCAGCCGACGAGTATCAGCGGCGCGGTGCTACTAGATTTGAACGGCTATGGCACCACCGCCCCGGCGGATACTACCGGCATTAGCGGCGTGACAATCACCTTGCAGACCAACGGTGCCACGGTGGTAACGACGACTACCGACAGCAGCGGAAACTACTCCTTTGCCAACCTGCCGCCGGGAAGTTACACCGTGGTGCAAACGCTGCCCGGAGGCTACTTAGCCGCGACGGCGACAAGTCTGCCGGTGACGCTGGTTAGCGGCACGCCTTCGACGGGAAACACCTTCCTCGACGCACAGCCAGTGACCATTGGCGACAAGGTCTGGGTGGACACCAATGGCAACGGCGTGCAGGACAGCAGCGAGCCGGGACTAACCGACGTGGCGGTAACTCTTTATCGGGCCAGTCACAGCGGCGGAACCCTGACGCAAGTAGCGACTAGAACCACTGCCAGCGGCGGTGCCTACAGTTTCACCGGCTTACTGCCGGGCGACTTCGTCATCGGCTTCGGGCTGCCGAGCGGTTACGCCTACACGCTGTCCAATGCCGGCTCCGACACGAACTTGGACAGCAACGCGCTGCCGGGCGACGGCAAGACGGCGGTCTTTGCTGTTACCAGTGGCGAGACAGATAACTCGGTGGACGCGGGCTACTACCAACCGGGAATGATTGGCAGCCAAGTTTGGGCCGACGTGAACGATGACGGGCTGCTCAACAACGGGGAGACCGGAATAAACGGAGTCACCGTGCAGTTGTACGCCCAAGGCAAGGTGCCCGGCACGGACGGGCCTGATGCGACGACGACCACCTCGACCGTGGGACCGAACGAGGGGATTTACAGCTTCGCAAACCTTCGGCCCGGCAACTACTTCGTCCACATACCGACGCCGCCGGTGAGCGCGCCGCTGGCGAGCACAACGGTGGTGAGCAGCGACAATCGAGTGGACAGCGACAATAACGGCAGCCAGAGCGGAGGCATAGGGACGGCGGTAACCAGCCCGGTAATCACGCTGTCCTCCGGGGAGACGGACAATACGGTGGACTTTGGGTTCACGGCCCCGGTGACGATCGGCAACTTGGTCTGGGTGGACCTGAACGGCAACGGCGTCCAAGGCAGCGGCTAGCCGGGGTTAAGCGGAGTGGCGGTAACTCTCTACCGAACCAACCACGGCTTTGGCACCTTGACAGAAGTTGCAACGACGACCAGTGCCAGCGGCGGCGCTTACAGTTTCCCCGGTGTGCTGCCGGGCGGCTTCGTCGTCGACTTCGGGCTGCCGGGCGGTTACGTTTTCACAATGCCCAACGCCGGTTCCGATCCGAGCTTGGACAGCGACGCGTTGCCGGGTAATGGCCAGACGGCGGTCTTTACCCTCACCAGCGGCCAGTCGGTTAGCTCGATCGACGCGGGCTGCTATCAGATACCCAGCATCAGCGGCACGGCGCTCTTGGACGTGAACGGTAATGGTGTAGCAGACGCCGAGGACACCAATGGCATCGGCGGCGTGACGATCACATTGCAGGGTAGCGGTGGAACGGTGGTCGCCACCACGCGGACGGGCAGCAGCGGACACTACACCCTCGGCACCTCCAATCTGCCACCGGGCGGCTACACAATCTATGAAACGGACCTGAGTGGCTACCTCAGCACCAGCGATACCCAGGGAGCTAACGACAACCAGATCGCGCTTAATCTGACGAGTGGCCAGACTTCGACGGGGAATAACTTCCTCGGTACTAAGCCGGTGACGATTGGCGACAAGGTTTGGGTGGACACCAACGGCAACGGCCTCCAGGACAACGGCGAACTGGGTTTGGACGGGGTGGAGGTAGTTCTCTGCCGGACCAATCACGGTGTCGGAACCCTGACGCAAGAGGCGGCGATTACCAGTGCCAGCGGCGGCGCTTACAGCTTCACCGGCGTGCTGCCGGGCGACTTCGTCGTCGGCTTTGGGCGGCCGGGTGGTTACTCTTACACTACGCCGAACGGCGGTTCCAACACAAACGTGGACAGTAACGCGCTGCCAGGTAATGGCCAAACGGCGGTCTTTACCCTCACCAGCGGCCAGACGAATAACACAGTGGACGCGGGTTACTACCAACTGGCGAGTATCAGCGGCGTGGTGCTGGTAGATTTGAACGGCAATGGCGTAGCTGACCCGGACACTACCGGCATAAGCGGCGTGCTTATCACTTTGCAAACCGACGGCATTACCGTGGCCACGACCAACACCCACAGCAGCGGAAACTACTCCTTTACCAACCTACCGCCGGGCAGTTACACGGAGGTGCAGACTGTGCCCAGCGGCTACACGCAGACCAAGCAGCCAAGCCTGCCGGTAAGCTTGACCAGCGGGCAAAATGCGACTGGTAACAACTTCCTCGACTTCCTGCCGGCGACAGTGACCGGCCACCTATATTACGACGTGAACGGCAATGGCGTCCAGGATGCGGGTGAGCCGAATCTAGTCAATGTTACGGTGTGGGTCACCAATAGCCTGGGCGTGCTCATTACGACCAACACGGATGCTTCTGGCAACTGGTCGGTGAGCGTGCCGCCGGGCAGCACGGCGGCGAAAGTGGATCCCAACAACGTGAATTTCACCAGCGTGGTGCCGGCGGGCTGGCAACAGACACAGGGCAACAACCCGACTACAGTGACGGCGGTGGCGGGCAGCAGCGTCAGCGGCGGGACGGATGGGTTCTACACGCCAGGAACAGTCTTTGGGCACCTCTATTATGACGCCAACGGCAACGGTTCGCAGGACAGCGGCGAGTTAAACCTGACGAACGTAACCGTGTGGCTCACCAACAGCCTGGGCGTAATGGTGGCCACCACTACCGATACTAATGGCCGGTGGACCAATAGTGCGCCGCCAGGGGCGACCTTCGTGAAGGTGAACACCGGCGATACTAACTTCACTAAAGTGGTGCCACTGGGCTGGCATCAGACGCAAGGCACCGACCCGACGAACGTGACGATGTCGGCTGGTGCCGAGGTCAGCGGCGGAACCAATGGCTATTATTGGGCGGCACCGACGATCATCTGCGCCAACAACAAGACCGTGGAGTGTGGCATAGCTTGGAGCTTTGACGCACCGGCCTTTGCCGACGGCACATGCGGCACGGCGACGTTGGGCATGCTGAGCACGCTGACCAATAGGAGCGGTGCCTGCGGCAACTCTTTCATCGCCACCCGCACCTGGGTTGCGGCTGACTCTTGCAGCTACAGCAACACTTGCAGCCAGGTGGTTACTGTGAGCGATACTACCCCGCCCGCCTTCACCTTCGTGCCCTGCCCGGTCACGGTGGAATGTCTCGCCGACGTGCCGGCCCTGGTGACCTTGATCGCTACGGCGACGGATAGCTGCGGGAGTGTGACGGTCAGTTCCAACCGCACTTCGGGCGGCGCCTGCCCGACCCTGGTGACTAACACCTTTATTGCCACGGACCTCTGCGGCAACACGGCCACCAACTGGCAGGTCATCACCGTGCAAGACACCACGCCGCCGGTCTTAATCGGTGTGCCGGCCAGTGTCACCGTGGCCTGCGATGCGGCGCCCACACCGCCGGTGGTGACGGCGACGGACAATTGCGGGCCTAACCCCTCGGTGAGTTATGCGCAGGTTCAGTTGCCAGGAGCCACGGTAGATGGTTATCAGCTTCAGCGGACGTGGAGCGCGGCGGACGCTTGTGGCAATTTGGTGACTAGCTCGCAAGTCATTACCGTGCGTGGCTGTTCCGCGGCGATCGGGAATCTGGTCTGGGACGATTGGAATAACAACGGGCAGGTGGATCCGGGCGAGCAAGGCCTGCCCGACGTGGGAGTACAGTTGTGGCGTGACCTCAATGCTAACAACATCTTCGAGCCGACGGGCGGCGATCTCCAAGTGCCTTTGGAAACGGTGACGAGCGCCAGCGGCAGTTACAGTTTCACCAATCTAGCGGCGGGCGCGTACTTTGTGGTGATCCCCGTGCCACCGGCTTACCATACTCTATGCGGCACACACACGAGTTGGCTTGATGACCAAGTGGACTATGATAACAACGGTTTCCAACCCGGCGGCCCGGGCACGGTCACGGTCAGCCCGGCCATCCTGCTCTCGCCGGGCGAGACGGATAACGCAGTGGACTTCGGGTTCATTGATCCCGGCGTGGGCAATCTGGTCTGGGCGGACCTGAACCATAACGGGCGGGTGGATCCGGACGAGCCGGGCATCTCCAATGTCGTGGTACAACTCTATGGC
>CAINDV010000386.1 GCA_903847485.1 uncultured Verrucomicrobiota bacterium | reverse complement strand
CGCCCGCCGAAGAAACCATTCCTGTAAGAAATCAGAAACAGGCGCGACGCCTGTCCTACGAGGTTTCGGATTTCGGATTTCGGATTTCCTTCGGATTTCGGGTTTCGGATTTCGGATTTCAAATCACTCATCGTCATCAAGCAACTCCGCGACTTACCGCTCCTCCCTCGTCACCTGCCTAGTGCGCGTCGGCGGATCAAGGTAGCGGTAGGGATTGCTGGGATTCTCGTTGGCGTAGGCGAAAGCGTCGCGGTGATCGAGGAAGTACTTGAGCGTATTCACCGGAATGGCAAAGCCGATGCCTTCGCCGGCAGTGACCTTCATGTTGATGACGCCGATGACCTGGCCGGCGAGATTGAACAGCGGGCCGCCGCTGTTGCCGGGATTGATCTGCGCCGACGTTTGCAGGTAGAGCGCGCCCTGAAACTCCCGCGTCCGGGTGCTGATGATGCCTTCGGTCACCGTGCGCTCCAGCCCCAGTGGGCTGCCGATGGCAAAGACCTTCTGACCGACGCTGAGCGCCTCCGCGTCGCCGAGCGGCGCCACCACGAAGGCCGGCGCTCCGGGGTCTTCGATCTTCAGCAGCGCGAGATCCTGGAATTTGTTGATGGAAACGATGCGGACCTGCTTGTAGAGCTTGCGGTCCAACCGCCCCGCCACGATGTGATAAACCTCCACCGAAATCTGCGTTTCGCCTTCGATGACGTGAAAATTCGTGACGAGGAAACCCTCTTCATTCAACAGAAAGCCGGAGCCGAGCGCGCCGGGCGTGCGGACTTGCACCACGGCGGCACCCAGTCGGCTCACCAGTTCCCGGACGCTGCGGTCGCCGGGTACCCGCCCGCCACTTTGATAAAAACCCTTGCCCCCCTCCGGTTCGGCCGCGCGGCTCTCGGCGGTGGCGGCGGGGAGGGCCGGATCGCCGGCGCGGGTGATTTGCTGGATGGCACTGCGGGGAACGGCCAGCACGGTGAAACCCAGATCCACGAACACCTGATCTGGCTTCTCTGAGAGTATCCGGCCGGACACGGCGGCCTGGTCCTTCAATTCGAGCGTGTCCGCCGCGGACACGGCGGCACCGCCTGCCGCCAACGCGGCCACCAGTATGATTGGTCTGAGCATGGCTGACGATAAGCGAGGGCCACGCGGGTGACAAGCAACACCGCTGCCGCAAGGCAAATCAACCGCCGCGCCAGCCGTCGGCGCTCCGGCTAGAGACCGTGGCGTAGCGGCGACTTGGCAGAGCGCCGCGCTCTTCGGTCGTGGTTCCAGAATGCGGCGCTCTGCCGAGACGCCGCTAGGGGGCACAGTGAGCGGATGTGCCCGGTCGGGCAACTCGCCGGGGCTACGGAAACAGGATCACGTTGGCGCCGGAAACCGTGTTGGTGTCGCCGGAGTTGTTGAGGGCGAGGACCAGTCCAGGACTTGTGAGTTGGCTCACCCAGCCATCGGCGAACGCCACGTTTCCGGCGCTGGTGGGTTTCTTGAAGTGCTGAATCTTGGAGGCCCAGCCGACTGACAACGGGCTGTTCGTTGATCGGTTGGATCCCAGGGCGACGCGTGCGCCCGCCCCGTTCTACGGTGAATTGCCATAGCCGCCGTTGGAGTCCGGCGTTGTCGTTGGACCGTAGATGTTTCGGTCGCCACTCAGCAGCATCCGCGGTCGGTCGTCTGCCGCACCGACGCCGACAAAATAGGAAACGACCCGGTTATTTGTGAAGAAGGCGTTGGGTCCTTCAGATTGAAAGTTGAAGTTCGTTCCGCAGGCGTCCTTTCGCGCTTTGTCCGCCGGGCAGAGGAGAATCTTGGGCGTGTTGAGTTCGTTGGACATCACCTGAAAGTATCGGAAGGCATCCATAGCGCGGATTCTTGTCGCGTTGGTTCGGGCCAGTCCGCCTTCGCTCACTGGCACCTGATCGGGGAAACGATCGTTGTGGTCCCCGGCCCAAAGCCGCACAGCCGTTCCAATTTGCTTCAGGTTGTTGATGCAGTTGATTTGGCTAACCATTTTCTTCGCACTAGCCAGGCTCGGGAGCAGCAGCCCAGCCAGCAAGAGAAGCATGACCAAGATCACCAGCAGTTCTCAAACGGTGAATCCGCCGCGATTGTTGCCGAGCATGTGTTTCATGGCTGAGTTGCGCTATGCGAATTGGACTTGGCGGGTTGACCCGCCTCACGCGCCTTCGCGCTTCTTCGCCAGTTCCTTGCGGAGCCTTTCCAGCGGCAGGGTGTTGAGCACGTCGGCCTTGGTGAGCCAGCCTTTGCGCGCGACGCCGGCCCCCAGCCGCAGGAAACCGGCGTGCTCGAAGCGGTGGGCGTCGGGATTGAGGACGCATTTCACGCCTTTGCTCTTGGCGTAGGGCCACTGACGCCAGTCGAGGTCGAAGCGGCGCGGGTTGCAATTCAGCTCCAGCCAGGTGCCGGTGGACGCGCAGGCGTCTATCACGGCTTGCTGGTTGATGGGATACGGCTCGCGTTCGAGCAACAGGCGTCCGGTCAGGTGGCCGAGGAAGTGGACGTGCGG
>CAINDV010000385.1 GCA_903847485.1 uncultured Verrucomicrobiota bacterium | reverse complement strand
GCCACCGTGGTTGGCGCGAACGAGAAGGCGGTCAAGAGTTATATGTTTGGCCTTGACTATCTGCGGTTGCAAGCGGTGGAGTAATTCGCGGCCAACTAAGTCGTCCGCCACTAAGGGGACGCCTCGCCATGCGCTCCGCACTCCCCGGGCCAGGCCGTGACCACGCAGTCGCTGGCAGGTCGCGGTTTGGCAGTTGGGAACATGCCATCCGGGTGAACACATGCGCCGTTCGCCACCACGCCCAGAGGGCTTCGCCGGAAAGCGGAGCTCACGGCGGAGCTATTTCAGGATCAAGCTCAGGCCCTTCTCTTTAGCCGAGTCATAATCGCCGACAAAAACCCACCAGTTCTGGAGTGATTTTCCCTCGAAGCTCAGGCCGCTGTTCGGACCAGGCAGGTGCTGCATCCAATAGACAAACCACCGCAGGCTATTGCCGCCCCAACGCTCGCAGTTCATGCGGGTCTTGTTCCCTGACCTATCCGGTTTCCAGTCGTCCATGTCGGTTTCCACGTACCGGGGATTAGCCCAGTCATAATCCTGTTCACCGTTGGGTGGGTAATGAGCCCATCCGCAACCCGGCCGAACAATTTTATGGCTTTGGTCGCTGCCTACAAACTTTCCCCAAAAGAGGAGTGCAGGCCATTTTTCCGGCAGAGTCTGATCCCGCCCGTCAACGTGGTTCAGGACCGCCTCGATCTGGTGGATATGATCCTCAATCGCCTCGGACGTGCCGCGTTGATAGTTGTAGTGATAGACAGTGTAGGTCTTTCTCAGGACCGGAAGATCTTCCGGGTCACGGTCACTGTTGCTGACATCGCCGAAAGGGCTCGCCATGTTAGATTCCCAAAGATCCACCTTGCCACCATGATAACCCCAGATCCACACCTCCTTAACGCTTAGCCGTTCGACCCAATCCCGGATGTTGACACGATTGAGAATCTGGCGGTAGTCAGTCATGGGTGCCTTGTGCTGGGGCTTGTTGTAAGTGGGCAAGGCCTCGAGAAATTCACGGCTGCCGACGACTTGATACTTCACGCTGGGGGTCGCTCCGGGGTTGAGAAAAGCGCGGTAGCGAGAGCCTTCTTCCAAGGCGGTGATCACCTCACGCGTTTGGCGCTGCGACTTATCCCGGATAGCCTCCAGCGAACCGCCAACGTCGCCCGTCACCCGGAGGTCCAGGTTGGTGCCGTCGGCGGGGAAGTAATGGAGCACGAGTACCGGGACGACGAGCTGGCTCACGGCAATCTCGCCCGCTTTCAGCCTTGGCGCAAAACCTCCACCGGCACTCGTCATGGCCGCGCAGATCGCGCAGAAGCCGATCATCTTCAGGAGCCGAAAGACAGTTGGTTTCTTACCTTGCCACCATTCGTTGAGGGGCGCGGGCAAAGCAACTTGGTTGGTGATCTTACTCATTTTCGAATCAAGGTGTTGGGCAGGAAAATTGACCTACAGGCAAACAATAAATCGTTACTTGTCTAACACAGACGATTGGGCGGGATCTACCGTCCAAACTGCCTCGGGGTGGTTCTCGTTGTCGTTGTTCCAACGCGAGCGCCAATCAGTGCTGACTGGACTGATAACATCGTTGCGTAATGGCGTCTCGGTATGGCCATCACAAAACGCGATATTGGATCGCCTGCGGTGACGATTGCTGGGCCATTGTGGGGCTTCGGAGGGGTCTATGTTGGCATCCCATTGATTGCCTGGGATGACAAACGGATCCAAGGCCCGCGTATCGGCGAGCATAATCATCCGGGAAGGCGCCTTGACCGCCGTGTCTCTAACGTAGTCTTTGAAATTGTTCAAAACCTCGCCGCCCAAGCCGAGCTTAGGAAACCCGATAGTCTGGCCCAACCCCCAGTCGTTGTAACCTACGGAAAACCGGGAAGTCGTTAAAACGCGCGGCACTCCGTTGACAACCGGACCCAGACTGCGATTGAAATTAGTATCCCAGTAACTCTCTCGGGGAGCACCGGGGCAGCAAAACGCGCGGCAATTGTTGCCCACTCCGGGCAGCAGGCGAATGGGCCAGACGTATAGCCCCGAGTTGGGATCGTGGTTGCCGGGGTAGAACATATAGTCCCCAACATACAGGGCCGCGGCGAGGCCCAGTTGCCGAAAGTTATTCCGGCAACTAGTCTCCACCGCCCTGGTTTTTGCTTTGGAGAGCGCTGGCAAGAGCATCGCCGCCAAAATCGCTATGATCGCGATAACAACAAGCAATTCTATCAAGGTGAAGCCCTGCGCGTGCTCGGAGGAGTCGTCACACCTGTTCGGATTTTGCTTCGAAGCATGATCTCCGATACCAATTATGGGCGCTTTCATCGTTCCTCCCTCTTACCAGAAAGGTGCGGTGTTAACGCGCCGGCATTGCTTGGGGCCTCGCAGGCAAGCGGAATCGGTTTGTGTTCGCACGCATTTGGACGCGTCCTGCCAAGCCTGCCAGTTCGGCCATGGAGGTAAACAACAGTCGGGAGTTTTGCTCCCGGCTGTTGCGTTTGAGCTTCAGGGCGTGGCTTAGTTGCGCACGCGGTAGAACATCGCCGAGTTAGTCGGGGAGGTCCGGTAGAACGGAGCCGTCGCGCCTGACACGGACGAGTAGGGGCCATTCACCGTGGTGGATTGCAGCAAGGTGCCGGCCTGCCAACTAAGGTCAATGTTTCCACCGACTTTGTTGAGGTAGAGCTTCACCGGAGCTTGGACGTCGAACGACAGCCCGGACTGGGCGGCGTTGTAAATGCCCAACGCTTCGTAGGCTGTCAGCGCCCGGCGCCAGATGCCTATGTCGTCAATCACGGCCTCCGCCTTGGACCCGGCCACGCCGCTCCAAGGATAGGTGCCCGTGGCGTCCTGGCCAATGTTCCAAGGTTGCGTTGGCTGATCGAAGTCTCCGCTACCGACTACCGATATCGAGTTGATCGGAACGCCGTCCAAGTAGGTGACGGCCAAGCCCATCCGGTCAAAAGAGACCGCGATGTGGTGCCAGTTCCCATCGTTAATCAAGAACGGCCCTCCCGGGACCGTACTACTTGCAACGTGCTTGCCCGGGTTCGAGACCCACCACGCTGCTCCACCGCCCTCGCCGCCGCTGTTCCAATCGGTTCCGAAATAGCAGCCGGCACTATAGGTGCCGCCTATGGAATCACAGAGCACGGGGTACTCGGTGTAGATCTCGCCTGCCGGCATCTTCACCCAGTAGGCCACGCTGAAGTTGGTTTCTGCCCCGAACTGCAGATCTGCCGGGGAGTTCAGCGTTACATAGTTGGCGTTCGTGCAGACCAGATTGTTGGGGTCGGTCGTATCCACTTCGGAGTCCACATGCACCGCGTTGCTGCCGATCTTGCCGGCTACAAACGTCGGCCCTGGCAGGGTACCCACCGGCGTGCCATCGTTGGCGCGGCCGGAGGTGTCGAGGTAGTTGCCATCGAAACGCAGGTGCAACACCAGGTCATTGGTGAGGTTCGCATACGAAGGCGGCGGCCTTACTGTCAGGGTAGCCACCGCGCTGGTGACGCTTCCACCGGCGTTCTTGACGACGGCCTGATAGTTGCCCGCATCCGTATAATAGGCGCTCGAAATGGCATAGGTGGCATTAGTGGCACCTGCGATGGCCGTGCCACTGAACCGCCACTGGTAAGTCCACGGCACGCCGCCGGATGCCGTAAGGCTGAAGACCGCTTTCTCGCCCACCAGAACCTCCCGCGAGGCTGGTTCCTGACTAATCACCGGCAGGTCCGTGGGGGCGTAGCGGCCCGCAGCAAAAAGGTTGGCAATCTGGTCCGGCGACAGCGCCTGGGCGTGGAACGTCACTTCGTCGAGGGTGCCGTTGAAGACCCGGGCTGCCTGATAGTTGTCCCGGCCAAGGTCTATCGCCACCCCGCTGAAATCATGCACCGCGTGGGTTATGGTATTGACGGCGCTAACCAAGCCGTTTGACGTACCCATGTAGAGCGTGGCGTTAGTCGGGGTGACGGAGACCGCGACAAACGTCCACTCCTGGTCGGGCACGGTGAAGCCGGGATTCCAATGGTAAGACGCGTAATCGTCGTTCCACGAGTAGCTGAGTTGGTTGGCATTGGGAGAGTCGTAGAAACCCAAGCCGGTGCATTTCACGCCGCTGTCAACACTGCGCTGGATGAGTATTCCAGTCCGGGTGGCTTGGTCGCCATTGCGCTTCACCCAGCAGGCGAAGGTGGCGTGGTTGAGGGTCACGTTCTGGGGCGGGATGACCACGCTGGCAGCCGTGTAACCGTCGAATTGTGCTGCCAGGTTGCCCGGTTCGAACCCGCGGTTGTCCGGCGGGCGCACACCATCCATCCCCATGGTAATGCCCGCCTGCACGGTGGCGTCGGACGTGCCAAACCAATCAAACGTGACCTGACTGTCGGTCGGCTCGTTCAACCGCCAATAGCCGACTGGCGGCACGGCGATCGCCAACGCCGGATAAGTGCCCGCGACAGGCGTAACCACAGTGAGCGTGGCCGCCGGACTGTTCGTGACGCCGAGCGGGTTGGTTACCCGCAACACATAGCTGCCGGCAGTGGCAGGCGAGACATTCGAGAGGGTCAAACTGGACAGGGTAGCCCCCGGCAGGTTGGTGCCCGCGTGCAGCCACTGATAGGCAAAGGGCGTCGCGCCATTCAACTGCGCACTGAACATGGATTTGCCCCCGGTGTAAGTGGTGCGGTCTTGTGGCAATTGCACAAAGGTCGGCGGCGTAGGTCCGAGGACGGCCGTCTGGCCTAAGTTTTGAATTTCCGTCGGACTGAGCGCGCGGTTGTAGATAGCCACCTCATCCATGGTGCCCTTGAACCAGCGCCCGTAGCCTGGATCCTGGCCAAGGTAAGTCGTGCCATCGAACGGCTTGGCCGTGTGGCCGCTGACGTGAACCGCCGAGCGCAGCCCCAAGCCATCGTGCCCGTCCAGGTAGATGGTAGCCTGGCCCGGTTCGATAACCAGCGCCACGAAGTTCCACTGGCCATCAACTGGCACCAGACCGGACGACCAAGTGTACTGATTGCCGTCCCAGGTGTAGCGCAGGTCGCCAGCACTGCTGTCGCCGTAGTTGAAACCGCCGACCCAAGCGGGCATGCGGCACATCACCAGACCCGCCGAACTGATCTGCGGCCCATTGGGCTTGATCCAACAGGTGATCGTCATGTTGTTGTTTGAGGTATATAGCGGTGGGAGGCCTATAGTGGCATTGACCCCGTCGAACTCGCGCGCTTTATTCGTGGACTCTAGGCCGGGGAAAGCCGCTGGCTGCGGTCCGTTCACGCCCACAGTTACCCCGCCGCTCGCCGTGCCGTCGTGGCCGCCGGCGTTGTCGCGCGCGGTGGTGCCGGAGGTTTCGTCCAGACGAAAATAGGCGACCGGGTTGCCGGCCATCACGACGGCGGCATAGTTAGTCACCGGCAGCAGAGTAAGTGTCGCGGCGGTGGTATTGGTTGAGCCGTATGGGTTGGTCAAGGTGCAGACGTAGTTACCAGCATCGGCCGTCTGGAGGTTACTCAGGGTCAGGCTGGTCTGGGTGGCGCCGGAAATTGGAGTGCTGCCGTGGTTCCACTGGAAGGAGAGCGGCACACTACCGCCGACGACCACAGAGAACGTAGCCCAGCCACCCTCGTACCGCGTGAGGGACTGCGGCTGTTGGAAGATAATGGGCGGACCGGCTTGGACCGAGAGTGCAACGATGGAGCTGGTGACTGAACCGAAGGCATTGGTGACCACCACTGCGTAGTTACCGCTGTCATTAGTCCGCACATTCGTCAGGGCCAAGCTAGGGGCGGTCTTGCCGACGAGGTTCGTTGTGTTCTTGGTCCACTGGTAGGCCAAGGGGAGGTTGCCGACCGCCGCGACTTGGAGGGACACCGAAGAGCCTTCGTAAACCGTGCCCGTCGGGGCCTGCGGTTGTTGCGTTATTACGGGCGGCACGGTCGCCGCGTTATAGACCTGTAGAACCTGCGCCGCGCTGAGGGCGTTGGTGAGAATGGCCACTTCGTCAATGATGCCGTTGAACTCCCGGCCGGCCACCTGGGCATTCGCACCAATCAGCACCGCATAGGTGTTTTGAGCGATGCTTCCGGTGGTGGCAACTTGGGCGTCGAGCGTGCCGTCAATGTAGATGTACTTAGCGGAACCGTCATACACGGCGACTACCTGATGCCAGAGGCCGTCGTTCACCGCCCGCGTGCCGGCGAGATCTACGTTACCCAAACCTGAAGTGCCAAAGCCAATGAAACTGGTGTCGCTGCCCGAAGAGTTCCGGTGCAAGCGCCAGGAGCCGTCTCCTTTGGTCACTATCGACTGCCAGGACTTATCCCAAGCCTTGACCTTGATCCAAGTCATGATCGTGATCGATCCGGATATGTTCAAACCGACTGGATTGCCGCAGTCAATATTCCCTGCTATGCCGCTGAACAAGCCGGCATGGTTGCCCGCGCCCAATCCGGCATAGGGCGGCCCCACCGCCAAGGTGGCCGTGCCCGGTTGGTAGGTGCCATTGGCGTCCGCCCCGGTAGTGCCCGTGTTGACCGCGATGGGCAGGGTGCTTGGGTCTGGCGGGGTGTAGGTGGGTTCGTTCAGGCGGTAGTAGGCCACGGGATTGTTGGCCAGAATCTGCGTGGCGTAGCCCGCGCCGTTGGTCGTCGCGGCGCTGTAGTGGGCGGCGATGACACTGGCACTCAGGGCATTCGTGTAGCAGGCGACTTCGTCGGCCTGGCCGTTCCAGCCGTAAAAGCCGTCAGAGCGCGTGCCGACGGTTAAGTTCCCGGCGCTGCCAGGAACGTAGCCCGTCGGCATGGGGCCTGCCGCCGGGTTGCCGGACGCCACTTCCGCGCCGTTGATATAGAGCCGGGCCGTCGTGCCATCAAACGCGACCGCTACGTGGTACCAGGTTCCTGGCGTAGGCGGGCCGCCACCAGAAATGCTGAGTGAGGTCGTTGTGCTATTGCGATTGTACATTCTCAAGTTCCAGCCTTCCCCCGACTGGTAGATCAACCAACCAGCGCGCGGCGCCGCAAAATCTCCGCAGGCGAACGCGCAATGGAGAGGCACCGCGAGGGTGCCATCAATATCCGTCGGATTGAGCCAAGCCTCGGCCGTGAACACCGAGGTGTTAAGACTGGGTGAGTAGGGCACCGACAAGTAACCCGAAGCCGCCACGCCCCCGGGGGTATTGCCACTTAAAGTCACCGCCCCATCAGCGCTTCCTGACAACGCCCCCGGGGTCGTTGGATGCGTGTAAGTCGAGCCGGCCGTTCCACGGTAAAAGCAATTCAGCGTGGTTCCCGCGCTTCCGCCGTTAATGGCCTGGTCGGCAATAGGCACCGTGGTGGTTTCATTAAGCCGCCAATAGGCGGCGGGATTGAAACTCAGGACGGTGCTGGAATAATCGGCGCGGGCGGTGGTTCCGGCGGCCAAGGCCGCGAGGGAAACCGCCAACCCTGTCTGTCTGATCTGCGATCCGTATTTTGTCATAATGCCTATCTTATGTTGTGTTATCTGGCGACGCAGGCAACGGCTGAACGGCGAAAGTCGGCAGTCGTCCCCTGCGCCAATGGTCCCGACACTGCGTTGCCCCGGTTGCGCGGAGCACGCCCCCAAAGGCGGAGGCACACACCCGGAAAACGGAGCGACCCGAGCGCAATTTCCTACCAGGCGGCGCTTCCCGCAAGCCTAGATTTGCCCCCATTTCGGGGGACAAGGCGTCTTCTTGACGGGCGTCAGTAATATGCGGAATCGGCTGGCAGGCATAGCGGCACGGAAGGGGCGCACAGCAGGTTTTGCATACGCCGGTTTCAGCCCGCAATTCTTCCAATGAACTCATCCACAAATCGCCGGAGCGCAGGGATGAATGGAAAAAGGTTCATCGGCCCTGCCACTCGCCCCCAGGGCGCTTGGCCTGCTCATTTTGACCCCGACCGCCTAAAGGCGGAACTCCGAACCCCGCAAAACGCT
>CAINDV010000384.1 GCA_903847485.1 uncultured Verrucomicrobiota bacterium | reverse complement strand
TGCCTTGCCGTTCGGCAAGGTCGCACTGCCGCTGTCGTTGAGGCTCGGCAGGAGCCTCGCCCGACCGCTGGGGGACTTTGTGGAGTCGAGGAGTGGCGCGGTGGCGTGAAGGCGGGCCGTAACTGTGTCCGGCCCTTTTGGTGGCCGGTGTCTGAATATCCCGCCATTCGCTCCGTTGCCACTCCCCGCTCATCAAACCGGACGTGCCCATTTCGGGCATCCGGCTTCCGTTCAAGAGGATTCAGGCGTTCGCTCACGAGCGGTGGGCGGTCGTTGGGGCCAGTCGTAGCAAGCCCAAGTCCCGGTGCAGATACAGGGGCGCGTGGCGCCTCGCCTTCACGCCCCGACTCCGCGCTTTGCCATTCAACCACTGACGCCGCCGATGCCGGGCGTGGTTGTCCACCGCCCGGTAAGCTCGGCTGACCGCGCCGAGGCAAAAATAGTTGCCCCACCCGCGCAAGGTTCGCTTGAGGTCTTCCACCATTTCCTCGACCGCCTTCCAGTAGAAGGCCGGCTGGGTCATTTGGCTGATCGCTTGGCAGAGGGTGCCGATTCGCTTGCGGGAGGGGCGCGTGCCGATAAAGGCCCGGCCGTCCTTGGGCGAGTAACCCCGGCCGAGGGTGTAGCCCAGGAAATCAAAGTTCTCCTCGGGCACTCGACAGAGGCGCGTCTTCTGCTCATTGACCGTTAGCTTCAGCGTGCGCATGCTGGCCTGCATCCGCTTCCTCGCCTCGGCCGCGTTGCGGCGGCAAAGGATGACAAAGTCGTCGGCATAAACCACCAGATGTGCTTGCAGCTTTTCTTCCCAACCCAGTTGCTTCCATCCCAGCACAAACCGCCGCATATAGAGGTTGCTCAGCAGCGGGGAAATCGGAGCCCCTTGCGGAGTCCCTCTGCCGCTGTCCTTTGCCACGGTCGTGCGCCGCTGGCCGCCGTGTCCGTCGGCCTCTTCTACTGGGGTTGGCAACCACGCTTTTATCAACGCCAGCATGGCCCCGTCGCTTACGCGCCGGGCCACACTCTTCATTAATTCGGCGTGGGGAATCGAATCGAAGTAGCCACTCAGATCGCAGTCCACCACTTCGCGATGCCCGCGGTTGAGTAGCCCGTGAATCGTGCGGATGGCGTCATGGGCGCTGCGCCCACGGCGATACCCGTACTGTTCCTCGGGCAGGTCCGCCTCAAAGATCGGTTCCAGCACCAGAACGGCGGCCATCTCCACTACCCGATCTTTTATGCAGGGAACTCCCAACGGCCGCTGCTTGTCCGTCCCGGGCTTGGGGATCCAAACCCGGCGCACGGCCTGGGGCCGATAGGGCTTGCCCTGCAATTCCTTAGCCAGTTCTGCCAGCCACCCGTTCACTCCCCCTTGCTCAATCGGTGGGAAGGTCATCCCGTCCACTCCCGGGGCGCCCCCGTTGGCACGGCAGCACCGCCAGGCGTGCAGCCGCACATCCTTCCGATACAGCTTGTCATAGAGACTATGAAACCGGCCGGCCGGTTCGCTCTTCGCTTTAGCCTGCCATGCCTCCTGAAGCTGCCAGACCCTTTCCGGAGTTATTAGGCTCACGCCAATCTCCTGGCCTTTGCTTCTTCTGGCCTTGCTCTTGAACCAAGGCCCCTTCCCTCCACCGGCGTTACCCGGCTTCTCCGGTAATATGGGCCTCTCCGACTTCCCACCCAGCCCCGCCCTGCCCTCGCGGGGGGCCGGTTGCTTCGCCACTGGGCGTCGCACTGGGCGGGATCTCCCGTGTTGCTACAGAACCCCTCTCGCCAACATGCTGTCATCCATGCCCCGGGGGACCCGAACAGCGTTACTTTCGCTCGCGTACTGTTCGCTGGCAGCCTGCCCCATGTTTGCGCTGGGTCGGCCTCCACATTAGATGGTTTCGGGACTTGCTCGATGTTCATTCGCCTTACGGCCGGCTGGCTCGCTGACCCGCTTTCGGGCCTTTTGCACCAAGGGCTTCGCGCCTTTCATCGCTTCCATGCTCGCCGCGGCTGCTACCGGCTGGAGCGTAAGTTGCCGGGTGGGTTTATCTACTCTCCCACTGGAGTTCTGCGCCTTTTCACGGCGCACTCAAACAGGCTCTTAGCCACACCTGATGGGAGATCTGGCTGTCACCTGTAAATAGCTGATTCTCTGCGTTCTCTGCGTTCTTTTGCGGCTCAACTGCTATTTTTCGGATGAAGCCAGTAATCCGAATGACGAAGCGTTGCTTTAAACGGCGGTCATGTTCTGGACTAAGTCTCGCGCCCGGTCCAACCAAGCACTCCGCCGGTCTGTGCGTGGCACGCAGACCGGCGGGTTGCGGGCTTCGTCATTCGTCATTCGACTGCGGAGTTCGGCCTGAATAGTTACGATACGGTTTAACAGGTACAGATACTTGATGATCCCAGGCCGTTGCCCGTGGCCGGCCACCAACCGATCATACTAATAAGAGCAGTTTAGCCAAAAATGAACGTATAGAACGCATAGAATCCATAAGTTGCAGGTGACGACCAGTATTCCCATCAGGTGTGTCTAAGATTGTGCGCAAACTGTTCTCTTTGTGTTCTCTGTGTTCTTGGTGGTTAATCAACTGCTCTTTTTAGGATAATAGGTGGCCCGCTACGCCACGCTCGGATAGGGTGTGGCTCCCGGTGCTGATAGTTCACCAACGCTCCGGGCTGGCGCAACAGGGGACCCACCATAAGCCGGAAGTTGATCACCGCGCCCCGGTCGCCACAGGCCCGCGATACTGCCAGCACCCGTTCCCGCCCCAAGTAGAGCCGCAAGACCCGCGCCTGGACTTCCACCCGCAAGTGTTGCCTGATCAAACGCGCGGGCATCGAGCAAGTGAGGTTCTTAACCCGAATCGTAATGTGGCTGCTAACGCGGACGCCCACCTCCCGATACTCTGCCAGGGCCGTCGGGGGCAGCGGTTGCATGACGGCGAGTTCCGCCGCCAAGTGTGCTGGCTGTGGCCCGTTGGCCGCTGCCAGCACCCGCACCAGGAACTGGTCGTAGTCCCACTCGCTCTTATCATCTCGGCGGCCGCGCAGCGCAGGGGTTGTATTAATTGCCGTTGCAAATGCCCGTTCTGCGACTCGACGTCGCTCTGCTCGTGCGGACAGGCCACGTTAATCGTCACCGGCCACAAGTCGTAAGGCGCGCACAGATCGAGGTCTAACGAACGTCATTAACCGGCTGGTTAAATCTATTTCTGGGCTCGCCAATTGACTCAACCTGCCCCTACCTGTAGTGTAGGGTATGATTGAGGACTACCCCACAACGATCCTGGCGTTCGCGCGCCGCTTCGTCACGGACGCCGCCTGTCGTGCT
>CAINDV010000383.1 GCA_903847485.1 uncultured Verrucomicrobiota bacterium | reverse complement strand
CTACCGCTAAACGACTTTACAAACCGGCTCTTAGCCGTCACAAGGCAG
The DNA here is from genome assembly GCA_903847485.1 of uncultured Verrucomicrobiota bacterium. Lineage (GTDB taxonomy): Bacteria > Verrucomicrobiota > Verrucomicrobiia > Limisphaerales > JAJXZI01 > CAINDV01. Next base: position 3,508 of record CAINDV010000383.1, on the reverse strand, counting down.
TAGGACAGGCGTCGCGCCTGTCTCTGACATCGTACGGGGCAGCTTTTCCAGGCGGATTCTAATGGGTTGTGAATAGTCACCTTTTGTTGAGGCAAGGGGACGAAGATGGAGTCAGGCGCGACGCCTGACCTACGCCGCTGGCCATGCCTTCGGCGTGGTTTACGTCTGCATAGTTACGGCTTAGGTATCCACCCGCAGCGGTTGGACGCGCCAGACTTGCTCGCAGTAATCGCGGATGGAGCGGTCGGAGGAGAACTTACCCATCCGCGCGACGTTCAGGATAGACTTCCGCGTCCAAGCCGGCGGGTCGCGCCAGAGTGCTGTTACTTGCTCCTGGCAGTCCACGTAGGCTTGATAGTCGGCGAGCACTAAGAAGTGATCGTCATAGAGTAGGTTGTCCACCAAGGGGCGGAAGAGGCTGGTGTCGCCGCCGGCCAGCGCGCCGCTGGCGATGAAGTCCAGCACTTCGCGCAAGGTGGCGTTTTGATGGTAAATGCTCCGCGGTTGGTAGCCGGCGGATTTCACGCGGGCCACTTCGTCGGCAGTCAGGCCGAAGAGGAAGAAGTTCTCCGCGCCGACTTCCTCGCGGATTTCGACATTGGCACCGTCTAGTGTGCCGATGGTGAGCGCGCCGTTGAGAGAAAACTTCATGTTACCCGTGCCGCTGGCTTCCTTGCCGGCGGTGGAAATCTGTTCGCTCAAGTCCGCCGCCGGATAGATGTGCTGGGCGTTCTTCACGTTGAAGTCGGGGAAGAACACTACCTTCAAGCGGTCGCGCACTGCGGGGTCGTTATTCACCACGGCGGCGACGGAGTTGATGAGTTTGATGATAAGCTTGGCCAGGAAGTAACCCGGCGCGGCTTTGGCACCGAAGATGAAGGTCCGCGCGGGTAAGTCGGCCTGCGGGTCGCGTTGGAGGCGGAGATAGAGTGTCAGGATGTGGAGCACGTTTAGGTGCTGGCGTTTGTATTCGTGGAGGCGCTTGGCTTGGATGTCGAAGAGTGACTCCGGATTCACCGCCACGCCGACGCGCTGTTCGATGAGCGCGGCCAGGCGCTGCTTGGCGGCGAGTTTCACCGCGCGCCAGCTCCGCTGTAGCTCCGGGTCGTCCGCGAACATCTCCAGACGCTGAAGTTGGTCGAGGTTGCGGATCCAGCCATTGCCGATGCGGCTATTGATTAACTCCGCCAGGCCGGGATTACTCACAACGACGAACCGACGCGGGGTGACGCCATTGGTGATATTGCAGAACTTATCCGGCCATAGCTCGGCGAAGTCACGCATCACGGTCTGCTTCAGTAACTCCGAGTGTAGCCGGGCGACGCCGTTGACGTGGTGGCTCGCCACGGTGGCTAAGTGTGCCATCCGCACGTAACGCTCGCCGGTTTCATCAATCAGTGACAGGCGGGCCAGGCGGGCATCATCGCCGGGGAAGCGGGCGCGGACGTCTTCGAGGAAGCGACGGTTAATCTCATAAACCAGCTCGAGGTGCCGCGGTAGCACGCGGCCGAACAGTCGCACCGTCCACTTCTCCAGCGCCTCGGGCAGCAGGGTGTGGTTAGTGTAGGCGATGGTGCCGGTGGTAATGCGCCAGGCGGCGTCCCAGTCCAGCCCGTGCTCGTCGAGTAATAGGCGCATCAACTCTACCACCGCGAGGGCCGGATGAGTGTCATTGAGTTGCACCGCCCACTTATCGGGAAACTGTTCCAGCGGCCGGCCCAGCAGCAAATGCACACGCAGCATGTCTTGCAGCGAGCAGGTAACGAATAGGAACTGTTGCTCCAGGCGAAGTGTCTTGCCCTGGATTACCTCGTCGTTCGGATACAGCACCTTGGTGATGTTCTCCGACGCCACCTTGTCATTCACGGCGCGGTAATAGTCGCCGTGATTGAAAGCGCCGAAGTCGAACGACTCCACGGCCTCGGCCTTCCAGAGTCGGAGATGGCCGCAAGTGCCGACGCGGTAGCCGAGGATCGGCGTGTCATAGGCGACACCCTTGACCACGCGATCGGGAATCCACCGCACGCAGTAACGTCCCTGTTCGTCGGTCCCCGGCTTGGTGCGCCCGCCGAAATTCACGTCGTAAGCGATCTCTGGCCGGGGGATTTCCCAGGGGTTGCCGAAGCGCAGCCACTTATCGGTGATCTCTATCTGCCAGCCGTCACGGATGACTTGGTCAAAGATGCCGAACTCGTAGCGGATGCCATAACCGACCGCCGGCACTTCCAGCGACGCCAGTGAGTCGAGATAACAAGACGCGAGCCGGCCCAAGCCGCCGTTGCCCAAGCCGGGTTCTTCCTCCTGTTCCACCAAGCAGTCCAGATCAAGGCCCAACTCCGCCAGCGCCTGCCGGGTGGCTTCGGTGATGCCGAGGTTCAGCAGATTGTTCGCGAGGTGCGGTCCGGGCAGGAACTCGGCGGAAAGATACGCCACCACCCGCGCGTCTTGCTCTGAGTAGGTCTCCAGCGTGCGGACGCCCTGCTTAAGCACCCGGTCCCGCACAGTTAGCGCCAGGGCAGTGTAGAGGTCGCGGTGTGTGGCGGCCATAAGCACCCGGCCGAGGGAGCAGAATAGGTTGTCGAGAAACGCCGCCTTGATTTCGGCGACGCTCAGGCCGGTGCGGACACCGGCGACGGGCGAAAGTTCGCTGGACTTCGGTTGGGACTGTTTGGTTAAACGTGACATAGAGCCAACAACTTACCGTCGCAGCGCCTAGCGTGGCAACAGGATTCCGTGCATCATCGGGCACCGGGTCGGGGGCCGGAGAAGGTGTGTCTGGGATTGCGGGCGCAACCGCTTCTTGGCGATGGGTGCCGAGGCAACACTGTCAGCGCTGGAAGGAGCCAAGGCGAAAGGTGTCTCCGGGCCGCGCGTTCACGATCTCTTGCACGCCGCTGCGGCTGAGAAAGCCGGCGCGGATCGTCTGCTCACGCGCAAGCTGAACGACTTCGTTGGTTTGTCGGCCAAGGCGCCGGTTGTCTTCCCCTGATGCCCAAGTCACGCCCCGAAGAGCAGCCAGAAGGAAGACTTCGCCAACCGCGAAGCCGTAGGCGTGTCCCTCGTCCCCGAGTCGGGCGCGATGCCTCACCACCTGAAGCAGCAGCCCAAGTGGGCGAGTAGCGAGTCGGCTATCGCCCCAGAATCTTCCGCATTGCGGCCACGTCCAGCTTGTCCTTCTCACGCCAGGAGCCCTGTTTGAGAAGGATCAAGTCTTCGGGCACCAGGTAGGCGATGCGCACGCCGCTCGTTTCCAGATGGCGCAGCCGGGGCCGGAACTCTTCCAGCGAATGCCCGCGCGGCCGTGTGAAGATGTCCACGTCGAACTCCTCCATCACCCGGATGAAGCCTTCCTGCGGCGCGAAATCCTCCACCTTTAATTCCCTCGCCCATCCCTGATAGGCCAAGTCTACGAGGTTATAGGTCAGTGAAGTCTAAGATGATCTAGGTCAGAAGCGATAATTCGTCATGTCGAAACTGGAATCTTGCGATGTCAGCGTAGTGGAGGCGG
>CAINDV010000382.1 GCA_903847485.1 uncultured Verrucomicrobiota bacterium | reverse complement strand
GGGGGGCGGTCACATCTGAAACCTGGGGCTGCCGGCACCCCAAAAACGCCGGTCTACTTCGGAATTCGGGTTAATCCCGAATTCCGAAATAGAAGAGGGGAGCGCACGCCTCTGGCGTGCCAGTTCGGGCGTCCCGCCCGAACTATCGTCACACCATCTTCCGGAGGCGGGCGGCGTAAGGAAGTGTGCGGGACGAAGTTTTCGGCGCGACGCCGAAAACCACACGCCGGAGGCGTGTGCTCCCCGAAACGTGGCGTGGCGTCCAGTTTCTATTTCGGAATTCGGGCTTCCACCTCCACAAAACCGCCTTCTTATAGGCCGGACGCCCTCACCCGGCGGGGGTGACAGTACCATCATGAGAATTGCTGGCCGCCACTCAGCCAGGGTGACGCGGGGCGCGGCTCAGCTTGCTCCCCTCGTTCCGCCCCACTCACCCGGATCTCAGTGGGAAACAAAAGAGGCCGGAGCACAGCGTCTCCGGCCTCACGTCCCAAGCCGCCGCTCTGTCGCGCGGCAGGCTTGCGAACCGCTCTACGGCACCCAGCGCGTGCGGAAGAAAGCTTGTCCGACTGAATTGCTGAAGGTGAAGCTCGCCTGACCGTGTGGGCCGGTGGTGTTCGTGACGACGGGTGTCCAAGCAATCGGCAACGCCAGGCTGGCCGTTGTTTCCAGCGCGTACCTGTATCCGGGGAGGCCCACAATGTTGATCGTGGAGGTGCCGTCGCCGTTGTTCACCGGGCCGGAGAGCAGGTTAAAGCGCTGGCCGTTGGCCGCCACCGTCACCGCGACTGTGGCCGTGGCCGAACCGCCGACGGTGTTAGTCACCGTGTAGGTGAAGGTGTCCGGGCCAATGTAAGTGCTGTTGGCCGTGTAGGTCACGCGGCTGCCGTCGGTGGTCACAGTGGCATTGACCGACGCGGCCACCGCCGAAACTGCCAGGGCGTAGCCGCTGGGATCCGTGGGCGGCTTCTTGCCGCCGATGATCTGCATGGTGACCGGCACGCCGCTGAGAGCGCCCAAGGTAAGGTTAGGCGCTGTGGGAGGCGGAGCGACGACTACCAAGTCCTGGGCAAAGTCAAACATCGACCCGGGGATTGGGCCTAGACCCAGCAGTTGCAGCGCGAGGTTGTTGACTTCAGCATTCCGGACTGGCTGCAGGCCGGTATAGGTAGTCATCGGGTAGATGGACGCCACTTTGCGCGCGCTGGCGTTCAGAACGTAGAGATCTGCGCCTGCGGCCACACCGGGTCCCCAGACGAAGAACGGAACCTGATAACGATCGGCCCCAGTGGAAGGGTTGTCTTGGTTGCCGTGATCGGCCGTAAGGATGATGACCGTATTGCCCTTCATCGCGGGAACATCCTGTTCGATCAATTTGAAGATCTTGCCCAGCATCGTATCCACGACCACCACCTGACTGTTCCACGTGGCGGTACCCCAACCCGACGAGTGGCCGTAGGCATCTGGCTCGTTGATGTGCAGGAACCCGTACTGATTGGGACTGGCGGATTTCTGCTGGTTGATGAAGGTGTCCACGATAATGCCGCCGAGGGTGGTGTTAACGTAGGTGTTGTCAACCTTGTCGCGCCCGTTGTCCACCCCGGTTATGTCGAGAGCACCGTAGGTGGCGTTGTAGGAGCCGCCGCCGGTATAGGACCCGTAAGTGTCGAACAGCGAGAACTTGGTCTTGTTCGCGTACATTCCGGTCCTCAGCCCGTTATCGTGCGTCACGTCGAAGACGCCGGCCACGTAGGAGCCTTTGACGGAGTGAATCGTTTGCCCAACGGCGGGATCGCCGTTGCCGGTCCAGCCGTGGCCGGCGGTGCCGTCCCTCGGCCGGGCCGTGACGATGGACGTATGGTTGGGCAAGGTCTCCCAATTGTTGTTGTCGCAGTGGGCGGCCAGCGTGCTCGCGCCCTCGTTCTTCAACCGCCTGAAGTTCGGAATCAGGTACGATCCTCCGGTGGCCGTCCCATCAAATATCTTTTTCAGGTACGTCCCCCCGAGACCATCCACGCTGATGACGATGGCGTACTGCGCCTTCTGTGGGATGATCGTGGGCGTCACGGTCAGGTCATCAAGCGCCAGAACGTGGTCCTGGGCAGCGTCGTTTCGATCGTACCAGCGGAGGTAGAACGTGTTGCCAGCGGCGATCGGCACGGCGGGCGTGAACGTCCCGGAAATGGCGGTGCGGTTGGCGGCGGCGTTGCCATCAAGTTTGGTATTCAGGTTGACTTGCGGTGCGGTGAAGGTGAAACCGCTGCCCATGGTCACGAAGCCGTTGGTGGGGTTGTTATCACTGAACCACACGGTGAGGGAATCAGGATTGGCCGAAGGCGCGCTGGCCCACTGCTCGCCGGTGTAGCTCAGGACGAAGGACTTGATTAGCCTTCCCGAGTCGTTCTTGATGGCCAACTGGTGGAACATGTCGCCAGACGCAGTCTTCGGCATGCCGCCGAGCGCGCGATCGCTGCTGCCGGTCGTCCCCAAATTGCCAATCTTAGCGGTGTTGTTTTGAAGGAAGATGGTTCCGTCATCCACGAGCAGAGACGTGGCAGTCACGGTGGCTATGCTATTGCCTGGACCAGGCTGGTTCGCTTGCACCGGGTTGAACTGCCCCGCATTCCAGCCGATAAGCGGCGTGAGGACGGTGCCACTTGCGCCCAAGCCATCGAAGTTCTCGGCAATGGGTGCGCTAGTGTAACTCCGGTAGGACGCGACCGTGACGTTCACCACGGCGGACGTAGCCGCCAGGCCGGTGCTGTCCCAAGCCACGGCTGTCAGTGCATGGCTTCCCAGCGTCGCCGGACTCCAAGTATAGCTGTAGGGGCTGGTGGAGTCGCTGCCGAGCAGGGTGCCGCCGTCGTAGAAGGACACGTTGGTTACGCTACCGCCGCTAGCCGCAGCGGTGGCGCTGATCGTGAAGCTGGTGCTCACGGTCGCGTTGTTCGCGGGACTGGTAATGCTGACCGTCGGCGGTTGGGGAACGGACTCCCTCAACATGACGCCGTCAAAGGCGTAGCCTTTCAAAACCGTACTGCCGCCATCTTCCACTCGCACGGTGAAGATGCCGTCGGCACCGCACTTGATCTTGGTCCAGCGCGCCACGTACCCGGTGACGCCGTTGATGCCGGTGCAGAAGGTTACCGACGTGTTCGAATTGACCGTGACGCCGGACGTGCTGGAGTTGGTGGCGGAGTCAACGCCGGAGATCGTGAACTTGCTGAGCCTACTGCCGTAGTCGCCTCCCGATCCGCCGCGGTTGACCGAGGTGGCAAACTCGTACTCCTTGGCGGGGTCCAAGCCCGTGAAGCGCGCCTCCATCCACCAGCCGGTGCCGTAGTAAGCGACGTCATTGAAGACCACTTTGCCGTTGAAGGTGTTGTAGGCATCCGTGCCGACGTCGGGCATTGGGCCACCCGCGCCCCCATAGTTGACGTTGGCAGAGCTGACGGCGAGAGTCACGGGCAACGTCGCGCCTGTGGCGAAGTCCTTCATGAAGCCAGACATGTCGCCGGGATTCTGCCCCCGGTACAGAGTGGTGTTGGCCGGATTGCCCGCCGATGCCGTGCAGTCATTGTAGGCCGTGAAACCTGCCGCAGGCGCGGCGACCGTTACGTTCACCACGGCGGACGTAGCCGCCAGGCCAGTGTTGTCCCAGGCCACGGCCTTCAGCACATGGGCACCCAGCGGTGCCGAACTCCAAGTGTAGCTGTAGGGACTGGTAGTGTCGCTACCCAGCAGGGTGCTGCCGTCGTAGAAGGACACATTGGTTACGGTACCGTCGTTATCCGTGGCGTTAGCGGTGATCGTGAAACCGGTGCCTACGGTCGCGTTGTTCAGGGGACTGGTAATGCTGACCGTCGGCGGCTGGGGAGCGACCAATCCGGACTCCCGCAGCATCACGCCGTCCATGGCGTAGCCCTTGCCCACGCCCCCGCCGTCTTCCACCCGCACGGTGAAGGCACCATCGGCACCGCACTTGATCTTGGTCCAGCGCGCCACGAACCCGCTGACGCTGTTGCTGCCGCTGCAGAAGGTCACCGACGTGTTCGAATTGACCGTGACTCCAGCCGTGCTGGCGTTAGTGGCGAAGTCAATGCCGGAAATCGTGAATTTGCTGAACCGACTGCCGTAGTCGCCGCCCGAGCCGCCGCGGTTGACCGAGGTGGCAAACTCGTACTCCTTGGCGGGGTCGAGGCCGGTGAAGGTCGCATCCATCCAGAAACCATTGAATGCTGCGGTGTACCAGATCACGTCATCGAAGACCACTTTGCCGTTGAACGTGTTGTAGGCGTCTGTGCCCGAGTTGGGCATCGGGCCGCCGGTGCCGTCATAAGAGACGGCATTGGCAGTGATGGTGAGAGTCACAGGCAGCGTCGCGCCTGTATCGAAGTTCTTGAGCAGCCCCGAGGTGGTTCCGTTACCCCGGTACTCGGTGGTGTTGGCCGGAGTGCCCGCACTCGACGAGCAGTCGTTGTAGGCCGTGAAAATCACCACGGGCGCACTGACCGTGACGTTCACCACGGTGGACGTAGCCGTCAGGCCGGTGTTGTCAAAAGCCACGGCCTTCAGCAGATGGGCACCCAGTGGCGCGCCGCTCCAAGCGTAGCTGTAGGGACTGGTAGTGTCGCTGCCGAGCAGGGTGCTGCCGTCGTAGAAGGACACGTTGGTGACCGTGCCGTCGCTATCCGCGGCGGTGGCGCTGATCGTGAAGCTGGTGCCCACGGTCGCGTTGTTCACGGGGTTAGTAACGCTGACTGTCGGCGGTTGGGGAGGCAGGGTGGGCGTCACGGTCAGGTCATCAATCGCCAGAAAGTCGTCCGCAATGCCGTTATCGTTGATGTCATACCAACGGAGGTAGAAGGTGCTGCCGGGAGCAATCGGGCTGGCAGGGGTGTACGTGCCGGAGATCACGGTGAAGTTGCCGGCAGCGTTGCCATCAATCGCGACGTTGTTGCCTGTGTTGTTCGGAGAACTGAAGGTGAAAGCGCTCATGCTCACGAACCCGCTAGTTGCGCTGGTACCGCTGTACCACACGGTGAGTTGTTGAACGGCCACGTTAGCGCTGCGCCACTCCTCACCTCGGTAGCTCAAGCTGAATGATGTAATCGCACTCCCCGAGTCGTTCTTGATGGCCAACTGGAGGAACTGGTCGCCGGCCGGGGTCGTCCGCGCGAAGCTGCCCAGCGCGCGGTCCGCCGCCCCGGTGGTTCCAAAGTTGGCCAGCATCGGGGTGCCATTGGGATCATGGCTGCCGTCGTCCACCACCAGGGGATCGGTAACGGTGGCTAGACCCTCACCACCGGTAGTTCCCTGTTGGGGGTTCGTGCCGAAGTGCCCGGCATCCCAACCGGTGAGCAGCGTAATGCTGGTGCCACCCGTGCCTAAGCCATTGAAATTCTCGGTGATCGGTGCGCCGGTGTAACTCCGATAGGTCGCTACCGTAACGTTCACCACGGCGGACGTAGCCGCCAGACCGGTGCTGTCCCAGGCCACGGCCTTCAGCACATGGGCACCCGCTGGCGCGCCGTTCCAGTCGTAGCTGTAGGGACTGGTAGTGTCGCTGCCGAGCAAGGTGCTGCCGTCGTAGAAAGACACGTTGGTTACGCTGCCGACGCTGGCCGCGGCGGTGGCGGTGATGGTGAAGTTGGAGCTCACGCTCGCGTTGTTCGCGGGACTGGTGATAGCCACCGTCGGCGGCAAGGGACCGGAGCCACGCGTTACGGTCAGGTCGTCAATTGCCAGGAAGTGGTCGGTAGTAGAGTTGTCATTCCAATCGTGCCAGCGGAGATAGAACGTGCCACCGGCGGGAACCGCGCCGGGCAACGTGATGGTGCCGGTGATGACCGCGCGATTGGCCGCAAGGTTGCCGTCCAAGGCGATATTGGCCGCTCCTTGCTTCGGGGCAGTGAAATCGAGGCCCGGGAAATACGTGAACCCGGTGGTGGGGGAGGTGGTGCTGGCCAAAAACCTCAGCATTTCGGGTCCACTCGACGAGGTCCCTTGTGCCTGTCGCCACTGCTCACCCGCGTAGCTCACGTCTATCGAGGCCAAGGAGCCGCCGGTGGTGTTCACTATGGCGACTTGCATGATTTGGTCGCCGGAGGGATTCGTTCTGGGGTAGTTGCCCAAGGCCCGGTCAGAACTTCCCGCCGACCCCAAGTTGAGAACCGTCCCCACGTCGGGACTGGGCATCCCGCCGGCATTCACCACCACAGGCATGGCGGTGATGCTCTGGCCGTTTCCGGCGTATGGTGACATGGCCAAGCGGTTCTGGGTGCCGACGGTACCCAAGTAGCCGGCGGTCCAGGCGGCCGGCAGGGTTGTGCCTGCAGAACCCATGGAATCAAAACTCTCGCTCAGCAGGGTGGGCACCGTGATGTTGAAAGTGGCATTGTCCGCGTTGCCGGACGCGGCGTTGTAGTTCTTGAACGAAGGCCACTGCGAGACGCTGGTGAAACGGCCCGTGGGCGCAGAGTAAGGAGCCGCACTCGAGTCCGCAATCGTGCCGACATACGGAGTGCCAGTCGGGTTGCCGGCGGCGTCCAGTTCGGTGAGCGTGCCCACGATGCCCGCACTGGTCGCGGTCAACTTGGTGTATTCGACCCTAAAACGATACCAGGTGCTGAATTTGATGCCAGCCAGTGCGTTGAGCGGCGTCCGGTTGGAGTCCCAATAACACTCCATACCAGCAACGTCCAGTTGCAGCGCAAACTGATTCGCCGAGCTGGTGGAAGAGTCCGCGTTGACAGTCCATCCCACGCGATCATCGTCAAACTTATTGCCGGACGCGGCCGTCTGGAAGTCCAGGGACATCGCCACCTTCGTGCCGACGGCCAGCGTGCTCCACTGGAAGGGCTGGGCCTTCCAGTTGAGAATCTGACTGCCGGAAATGTCGGTGCCGATACCGGCCGATCCGTTCACGCCGCCCGTGCTGGCCACCGTGTAGAGGGCGGTGGCGGGCGTCCAGACAATGCCACCGCCGACGGTAGTGAGCACCGTCCCGTTGGCGTAACTATCAAATGTTTCCGTGACCGCCGACGCGCTTATCGCGGTGAGCGCGAGCAGCGCGGAAAGAACCCGAAGAAGCTTAACGGGGCGGAGCCGACGAAGCCACCGGGCGGGCTGGGAGCAGTTGCTTATCATGTTATTCCCCTTTCGGTTCAGTGCTGAGTTTGGGTTGGTGAGTACAGGTATCTTTTTCATAATTTTATCTCGAATTTTGGTTTACTACGTTCACAAATTTCCTGCTTCAAACCTAGCCGGCATAGGGCCGGCGAAGGCCACGGCACAACGCCCTGCGGAGTAGGAGGTGCCGGTTCGGAGCCAGAGGTGCAAAGGCAAAGAGGTGCAGGTTACTTCGCCTTGCGACGCCGGAGCGCCAGCCAGCCCAAGCCCGCCACCAAACCGCTGCCGCTTAACACCAGACCTACCGCTGGCTCCGGCACGGCCGTGATGCCCAGCGACCACTTGGTCATCTGGCTCATGCTGTTGGGCGACACATCCGCGATGAAGAGCGTCCACGTGCCGTTCGGGTTCAAATTGTCAAAAGACGACAGCAGGGCGGTGCGAGCGGCCGAGTCAAAGCCCGCGGCGGGTCCGAGCGGATCCAACTCCCTGCCATCGGGCTGCCACGAGCCGGTGAGGGGCGTTGTGCCGTCACCGCTGAGATGCACGTCGGTGACCGCCGAACTCGACAGCTCCAGTCCGAAGAAACCCGGCCGGTCGGAACCATATCCGTCGGTGGAGCTCCGCCCCACCCGATTCAGCAACACCGAGAAACCGGTGTCATGGAGCAGGGAGGCATACAAATCTCCGTTGTAGCCGTCGGCGATCGTGAGCGTCACCTTGACATCGGTGATGGACCACGGTCCCACCCAGTTGTTGACGGTTCGCGTGTCCTGCCAGCCGGTGAGGTCGTAGTCGGGGATATTGCCGCCATTGGCAAAGCCGGTGGCGTAATCGTAGTTCTGAGTAACTCCGCCCCCATACGCCGAGCCGAGCGCCGCGCCAGCCACCGTCATGATTCCCGTCAATTGTTTCCAGTTCATACGAATAATTTGTTGCTTTGGTTGTAAATACTCGGGCAGCCCCACCAAGGAGCCACCTGCGCACCGAGAATAGTCGGCCTCCCCCCGCGAAGTCAACACATTTTTTCTTTCAGATTCTTTGCGGTGCCTCCCCAAGTTGTCGGTTACTTCGGGGGACGCCGGGTGAGGGCACCCGGCCTACAACAGCGAGCGCACGCCGCGGTAGGCCGGGTGCCCTCACCGGGCGTTCTTAGACACCGACAACTTGGGGAGGCACTGAAGGAAACCCGCAACCCGAAATACTCGTGGAGCTTCGGCATAACTCCCGCCGGTTCACGCCAGCTTCGGTGCCAGTTGGGCGGCGGCTTCGTGGCGTTGGCTGCCGGGGCTGGGCGGCGGCGGCGGGGTCGGGGCCGGTTGGTAGTGCTCCAACTCCTCGCCCTTGCGCACCAGGCGGGCGCTGTTGAAGATCACGATCAGCGAGCCGACGTTGTGCAGGAGGGCGGCGACGATGGGGTTTAAGTAACCGGAGGACGCCGCCGCCAGGCCGCCGACGATGAAGAGCAGGCCGAAGAGGAAGTTCTGGTTGATGACCGTCCGTGTGCTGCGCGAGAGCTTGATCAGGAACGGCAGCCGGAGGAGATCGTTGTTCATCAGCGCAATGGTGGCGCTGTGGATGGCCACCTCGCTGCCCGCCGCGCCCATCGCGATGCCCAAGTCGCCCGCCGCCAGCGCCGGGGCGTCGTTGACGCCGTCGCCGACCACCGCCACGCGGTAGCCCTTGGCTTTCATCGCGCGGACGAACTCCACCTTGTTTTGCGGCAGACATTCGCCCACGAATTCCTCGCAACCGATCTCGCCAGCCACGCGTGTCGCCACCGGTTGGCGATCGCCGGAAACCATCGCGATGCGCCGCACGCCGCTAACTTTCAACTCCGCCAGCGCCTCGCGGGCTTCTTTGCGCGTCTGATCCTGCAAACCCACCCAGCCAACGCAGTGGCCGTTCTTGGCGACGAAAATCAGACTCCAGCCCTCGGTCTCGTTCAGGTCCACGGACTTGGTGAAATCTTCCTTCACGCCGTTGTCTCTGAGCCACTGGGCGCGGCCAACCAGGACCGTGACGCCGTCCACCTGCGCCTTGACGCCGCGCCCGGCGGTCTCGGCAAAATCCTTCGGCTCCGCCAGCGGCACGCCGGCCTCCTGCGCCAGATTGGCAAGCGCTTTGGCGGTGGGGTGGTTACTGTATTTCTCGGCGGAAGCGGCCAGGCGAAGGAGTTCAGCGGGCGCAGTTTCGCCCAGCGGTGCGAGGCGGCTTACGGCCAGTTCGCCGGTGGTGATGGTGCCGGTTTTGTCGAAGACGAAGGCGTTGATGCGAGCGGCAAGTTCGAGATCAGCGACGTTCTTGATCAAAATGCCCAAGCGCGCTGCGGCGGAAAGCGCCGCCACCATCGCCGTCGGCGTCGCGAGGATGAAGGCGCACGGGCAAGAGACGACCAGCACGGCGATGACGCGGTTGAGATCCTGGGTGAAGGCCCAGACGAGCGCGCCGATGACCAGCACCAGCGGCGTGTAAAAGCCCATGTACTGGTCCACGATCTTCATGATCGGGAGCTTGGTCTTCTCGGCGGCGAGAATGAGTTCGCGCACGCGGCCTAGCGTGGTGTCGGTGCCAGCGCGGGAGACTTTGACTTCGAGCACGCCGGTGAGATTTTGCGTGCCGGCGAAGACCTCGTCGCCGGGTTTCTTGTCCACGGGCAGCGATTCGCCGGTGATGGTGGCTTGATTGAAGGAACCCTGGCCGGTGACGATGACGCCGTCGGCGGGGACGTTGTCGCCGGGGCGGATGCGGACGACATCGCCAATGGCGAGCTGGCTGGCGGCGACCTCCTCTTCGGACTTGTCGGCCTTGATGCGGCGGGCCTTCGTAGGGGTGAGTTTGATGAGTGACTCGATGGAAGTCCGGGCGCCTTCAGCCGTCCGGCTCTCGATGATTTCGCCCATGAGCATGAAGAAGGCGACCACGCCGGCGGTTTTGTAGTCGGCGGAGGCAAACGCCGCGAGCACGGCGATGGACACCAACTCATTCATGCCGAGGATGCCGCGCCGGATGTCTTGGATGCCGGTCCAGACGATGGGGTAGCCGAGAATGATGGCACCGATGAAGGCGCTGGCGCTGGCCACCGTGTGCGCCTGGGTGAGCAACCAGTCCACGAGGTAGCCATTGGCGACGAAGACGATGCCGATCAACGTCTGCCACAGGCGCACCGGGGCGTGATCGTGGCCGTGGTCATGCCCGCAGGCGCAGCCCTCGTGGGGCTGGTGCGAGGTCTCGTCCTGGCTCAGTAAGGATGTGACTTGCATGATGGGAAAGTCCGAAGTCCGAAGTGGAAAAAGCCGAAACGGACTAAGCCGAAACTCAGAAACTCAGAAAAAGAGTTCCGGCGAGGCTCCTGCAGGCCACCGGCGAAGGCAGGGCGACGCTCCTGCGGAGCCGCGGCCAAAACGGAGCGCCGACATTCTTGTCGGCTAGTGCGGGCAGACCAGGACCGCGCCGACAAGAATGTC
>CAINDV010000381.1 GCA_903847485.1 uncultured Verrucomicrobiota bacterium | reverse complement strand
CGTTTTCATACACGCTTTAAGCCGTACCTATGCGGTAGGACAGGCGTCGCGCCAGTCTCTGACATAGTTTGGGGGCGGTTTCCCTGAATGTTGCTGATGGCGGCAGACACTCACCTTTTAGTGAGGCAATGGTGTGAAGATGGAGACAGGCGCGACGCCTGTCCTACACCGTCGGCCGCGCCTTCGTCACGGTTTCCAACTGCATAGCTGCGGCTAAGGGCGTGTTTGAAAAGTCGTTTTGCGGTAGGGCGAGGCTCCTGCCGAGCCGTTCGGCAGGGATACTGGCCGCGGACGTCACGGCTCGGCAAGAGCCTCGCCCTACCGCTAAATAACTCTTCAAACACGCTCTAAGACCCGGCTCAGCTTGAACACTCATTGGGATGAGGCGCGGTCCGAGGCCACTCAGGCGGAAAGAATATCCACGCTCCTTCGGCGTTCTGGAAGGCCGCCCGGGGCAAGCGGGTCAAGTCGCCGAAGCTTCCGAAAGGGGTTTTCTTCGCCTGCGTTCGCCGGGCCGCAAATCTCTTGGCGGCACCCACTTACCCGGCGGATTCCAGCACCGCCACCGCCGTGGCGTATTGGGCGGTGTGGCTGAGGCTGAGCAGCACCGCTTGGGCGCCGCGTTCGGCCAGGAGCTTCAGCCCGGCCCCGTGCAGGATGACGAACGGTTCGCCGGATTCGCGTCGGCCTACTTCTATATCGCGCCAGCCAAGTTGCGCGTTGAAGCCGGTGCCGAAGGCTTTCGCGATGGCTTCCTTGGCGGCGAACCGCACTGCCAGATACTGCGCCGGCTCGCGGTGCGACAGACAGTAGGCGATCTCGTTCGGATGCAGGATGCGGCTGAGAAAGCGCTCCCCGTGGCGTTCGTAGGCGGAGCGAATCCGCTCTACTTCGATGAGGTCAATGCCCAAGCCAAGGATCATGCGTCAGGCACTTTCCAAACTCCGTAGCCGCCGCCGTTAGAGCGTGTTGGGAAAGTCGTCCAGCGGTGGGGCGAAGCTCCGGCCGGGCCTCAACGACAGCGGCAGTGCGCTCCTGCCTAACTGCTCGGCCGGAGCCTCGCCCTACCGCTGGACGACTTTTCAAACACGCTCTTAGTCGGCGCAAATCCAGAGAGTGGCGCGGACTCACGTCCGCGGCTACGAGATTTTGGAAGAGTATCATGCCTCAGGCGCAGCCACCGTAGCCGGCCATCAACTGTAAGAAGTCTTTGACCGCCTGGGTCAGACCGGTGAAGACGGCGCGGCTGATGATACTGTGGCCGATGTTCAGTTCCACCAAGTGCGGCACACGGTGCAGCGTCGGGAGATTCTCATAGTTCAAGCCGTGGCCGGCGTTGACTTGCAGGCCCAGCGCGTGTGCCTGGCGGGCGGCGGCGACGAGGCGGCTTAGTTCGCGCTCGCGCCCCGCTACCTCGCCAAAGTGTTCGGCAAACGCGCCGGTGTGCAGTTCAATAAACTGACTCCCAATCTGCGCTGCCGCGTCCACCTGGGCCGCCTCCGGCGCGATGAAGAGGCTGACTTCGATGCCCGCGTCGTTGAACCGCTGGCGGGTGGCCGTGAGCGCGGCGACGTGGCCCGCCGCGTCGAGACCGCCTTCGGTGGTAACTTCGAGCCGACGCTCCGGCACCAGGCAGACGATGTCGGGCTTGAGGCGCAAGGCGATCTCCACGATCTCCGGCGCGTTGGCCATCTCGAGGTTCAGGCGCGTAGTGGTAACTTCGCGTAGCCGCCAGATGTCGCGGTCCTGGATATGACGGCGGTCTTCGCGCAGGTGGGCGGTAAGGCCGTGCGCGCCGGCGGCCTCGACGACGCGGGCAGCGGCCACGGGATCGGGTTCGCCGTGGCCGAGACCGCGGTAGCGCGCCTCACGGAGCGTGGCGACGTGGTCAATGTTGACGCCGAGTTTGAGCATGTTGGTTAGGAGTTAGGAGTTAGAAGATAGGAGTGAGTAGGGAGAAGTGAGGTTAGCGTTTTCGTGCTAACTTTTAACTTCTAACTCCTAACTCCTAGTTCGCGTGCGGTTTGGCTGGCGGCGCTCCGGGTGGCCGCCCGGGCACGACGTAGGGTGAGAACGGGAAGTTGGTGGCTTCGAGCCAGGCGCTCAGGCCGACGAATTCGATGGCGGTCAAGCCCAGGGGCGCTTTGCGTGTGAGTGTCATCTGGCGGTCGCCGCTGACGGTGATTTCCGTGACGGTGTTACCGAGGTCTTGGCTGACGGAGTTCAGCCATTGCACGGCGGCCATGTTGGTCCGGAGCTGGGGCTGCCGGGTGAGAAGCTGAAACAACTGGCTGGTGACTTTCCACTGCTTGAGCCGCGGCTCGGTGACTTCCCAGTCATAGTAGGCAAGATCTTTGCGGCCTTCGATCTGGGCAAGCAACTCGCGCGGCGGCGGGTTCGTCTTCGGGGTGTTCGGAAACAGCCCGGCCATGAGGAATTCGGAACTGCCATCCTTGGCGGCGCGCAGGTAAGGGACGACGATCGGCAAGCCGCGCCAACTGATCGCGTCGCCGTTGGTGTTCACCTGGAGTGAGCCGACGCGGTGCTTCTCAAGCACGGGGTTGCAGCGGTCCAGCAAGTCGGGCGCGAGGCGGCGGATCTGGTTGGGGGCGTCGGTGGCGGGCACCGCCGCGTAGGTGGCGAAGGGGATTCCGTCCAGCGCCCAGACATAGACTTCGTCGGGCGCGGGCTGAAGCTTCAAGTCGCGGAGGAAATCGTTTTGCTGAATCACGGAGGCCACGCCGCGGGCGGCGGTGAAGCTGATGAGCGGTTCCCGGATCAGCTTGGTCGGGACGCGCCAGGGCTGGGGATGCCAGTCGAGCGGGCGCTCAAACTCCAGCCCGCCCTTGAGGCGCAGGTGGTTTTCCTTGCCGACGATCGTCAGGTGAGTCTGCGGCGGATGCAGCGGCAGGGCAAAGGGCAGGTGCGGCTCCACCTGCGGCCAGTCAGCCCAGACTTCGCCCCACACCGCGGCGTCCACGGCGAAGGGCAGCGCGCCGGTCTTGAGGCGGGCGATGAAGTCGTTGAAGAGGCCCAGCGCGTCCTGGCCCGCGCCCACCACCACCCAGGAGCCGACGCGCGCGACGCCGAGCAGGTTGGGCGCGTCGTGTTTGCGAAGCTGCCAGCCGCTGACGACGCCCTGTTCGAACGGCACCGGGGCAAGGCCCGTCCAGGCCTTGAGGACCGTGCCGAGGCTGGCGGCCCAGGCCTTGGCGCGATCGTCGGGAAGCTTGATGGCGAGCGCGAACTGGTCGAAGCGATTGCTGGTGCCGCGCCATTCGATAAAGGATTCGGCGCGCAACAGGTCGGCCAGGAGCGGCTGCAACGCTTCAGCGTTATCCTTGGCCCCGGTGGGCAGCTTGCCCTGCCAGGCGCGAAACGGCGCGGTGGCGAGCTTGTGCAGCGTCTGCTCCCGCAATTGGGTGGAGGCCGGGGTAGCGGCGAGCTTCACCCAGCGGGCGGCGTCCGGATTACCTTCCAGCCGGGCACCTCCCACGTAATGTGAGCGCCACAGCACCTTGTCCTTGCGCAAATCCGCCCGCGCGTCGGCCGCCACCGAAGTGGGGCCGTAACTGGTGCAAATGAAGGCGGCCAGCAGGCCGGTCCAAAGAATTGTCTGTCGCATAGCGCGAATGGTTTGCCACAGAATGCGGCGGGAGGCAAATCTTAACCCGAATGACGAATGACGAATGAAGCCCGAAAACCGAATGACGAAGCGTCTCCTCCGAAGGGCGGTTTTGTGCCGAACCTTGCGATCCGTCCCTTCGAAGATTCTGTGGGTTTCGTGCTTGGGGCTTCGTCATTCTCTCGTCATTCGTCATTAGGATTTCGGAATTCGGTCTCAATCCCTTCGCCCTTGCTGCGGCTGAGACAGCCGCGCGCCTCAACCGCATGGTTCCGGCTCATTAGTGCGAACGCCGCGCGTTGCGCCTGTTCACAAACCTTCAAGTATCTGTAACCTGCAGCGGGTTTGGCTCGTATCTTTGGGTGAGACGAGGCACTGTGTGGCCTCGCCCAAGACAAACAAACAAACAAAACTAAGATTGCACTATGAAAACTAAGTTCGTCCTCCTCTGCGGCGGCCTGCTGGCCACCGCTGGTTCCTCTGTCACCGCCGCGACCCTCCAGCGTAGCGATGTTCCCGCCGCAGCCCTTTGGGTTGCCCATGCCGACTGCGACGGTCTGCGTCCAACCGTCGTCGGGCAGTATCTTCTGGCCGAGATGGACAAGCCGGAAGCGCAAGCCAAGTTTGCGGCTTTCCAGGCTATCTTCAGCTTCGATCCGCGGAGGCAGCTTCACGGCCTCACACTCTTCAGCACCGGCAGCAAGCCGGAAGACCCCGTCCTCCTGATGTATGCCGACTTCGATCCTGAACGGCTCGTCACGTTGGCCAAGGCGGCGAAGGACAGCCAAACCACCACGCACAACCAGCACGTGATTTACAACTGGATTGATGAGAAGAAACCGGCCAAGGATGGCGTCCAGCCGCGCACCTTCGCCGCGATCTCCGGCCGCAACATCGTCATCTTCGGCCAGAAGGAGGCACCGGTGGCGCAAGCCTTGGATGTGCTTGACCGCACAGCCAGGGGGCTGGCGACCGGCACCTTTCCGCAATTGGGTGCGCCCGGCAACGCCAACCTGATCGAGGCCGCGACGCAGAAAATAGATGCCTCCGCCACCGATCCTAGCGCCGCCATTTTCCGCCTGGCCAAACTGCTGCAACTCCAGGCCAGCGAGACCGGTCGGCAGGTGACTGCCCGGTTGACCTTGGAAGCCGGCGACGAGAGCGTTGCCCAGACGATGGCCACCGTCGCGCAAGGTCTGGTCGGCCTGATGAAGCTGCAACAGAACAAGCCGGAGGCGGTGAAGTTTGCCGAGGCTTTGTCGCTCGTGCAGGATGGCCCGGTTGTTACGGTTTCCCTGACCATGCCGGCCGAGGATGTGGTGGCTGGGATGAAGGCGGATGCGGCGCGCAAAGCCGCGAAGCAAGCGGAGACAAAGTAAGGACGCCGAAAGCGTTTCGTGGCTCAGGAGTTTTCAACGCCCTCCGACGAGGAACTGGCCCGCTCAACGCAGGCCGGCTCTCTTGACGCCTTTGAGGAACTGGTCCGGCGTTATGAGGGCCGGCTTTACGGATTCCTGGCTAACTCCTGCCACACCGAAGCCGATGCCCGCGAGGTGACTCAGGACACATTTGTCCGCGCCTTCCAAGCCATCGCGCAGTTTGATCCACGCCGGTCCTTTGCCCCGTGGCTCTTTGCCATCGCCCGCCGCAAGGCCATTGATCGTCACCGCGCCACGCCGCCTGCCGACGCCGGTGAGCCGTTGCCTGAACTCTGCGACTATGACGATCCGGCCGAGTTGCTTGCGCGCCGGGAGGATGGCCAAGGGCTGTGGCAGTTCGCGCGGGGTTTGCTGCCGGAGACTCAGTTCGAGGCGCTGTGGCTCCGATACGCCGAGGACATGAGTGTCGCGGACCTCGCGCCAGTGCTGCGAAAGACGCAAACGCACGTCAAGGTGCTTCTCTTTCGCGCCCGACAGACACTCGGCGATGAACTCGAACGCCGACGCGCGACTGATTTCATCATCGAACCGAGGTTCGCCAAAACCTCCCGTCGCCACCCCGGCTTCGCGCCGGTTTAGCCAGAAAGGACGCCCATGAAATCCTGGTTTGCCAAATTCCGAATCTCCGCCGCCTTGGATGCCGGACGACCGCTGTCGCCGTCGCTGCGGGCAACCATCGCCCGTGCCGACGATCTCCGCCGCTTCGAGGCTAGTGCCGTCGGGCTGGACCGCACCCTGCGAAACTCAGCCCCGAAGCGTGAAATCCCACCGGAGCTTCACAGCTCGATCATGCGCGCCGTCCGGTCAGCCAACCATTCCGCGTCGCGGCCTCGTTCGGCACCATCGCTGGGCTGGCTGGCCGCCCCGGCACTGGCGGTCCTTCTGCTCATGGTCGGGTTGTGGTGGTCTTTGGACCGTCCCGCCGCGTCGCGGGTAGTTGCCGGCGTCGCGCCTGCTCCGCCTTGGTCGGTCGCCGCGACCGCTCTGGAGCAAGCCGGTCAACTGGCTCGCACCGCGCCCTCCGTAGCCCTCGCGCCCCTGACCGATGAACTGGACCGGGCGGATCGGGACGTGTTCAACGCCACCCAGTTCCTGCTCGCCAGTCTGCCGTAAGCAACCGGGCAGGCAGAGTCAAGTCGTCGGAGTGGTCGGTTGCTGGAAGGTCGAAATCCTGTCGCGTTTCCTTTTGAAAGGACAGTCGGGGCAGCGCCGAGTCGGGGCGTTGGCGGCGCTCGTGGGCCGGGCGGTGCTCAAGACTCAGAACTCCTGACCCGCGAGCGCGAATTCCAACCGGCACGGAAGCGAGCTGAGTCCCAGCGCGCCGGGTCAGGGGGGACCCGGCCTACAGCAATGGCGCGGTTCTGTAGGCCCGGTGCCCTCACCGGGCGGCCCACGCCAATTCCTCGGCTCAGGAGTTCTGAGACTCCGCCAGCACCTTGGCCATGCACTCCGGGCAGACGCCGTGGCTGAAGCGGGCCTGGGTGCGCGTTTGCAGGTAGCTTTCGATCTGTTTCCAGTAGCCCTGGTCGTCGCGGATATTCTTACACCAAGCGCAAATCGGCAGCAGGCCGCTGAGGGTGTTGATTTCCTTGGTCAGGGCGGCGGTTTTTTGCACCCCGGCCAGCGCGTCGGCGCAGGTACCCAGCAGCACGGACAACAGGCTGGTGGCAATGTCATGGCCCGGCGTCTGGTCGCGGGCTAGCAACCCGCAGAACATGCCGACGGTGCGGTTAGCCAAAGCCAGCGAATGAAACAGACCGCTCACGGGCGGGGTGGACTCCTTATGCTGGAAGAAAACCGGCGCGCTTTGGCGCAAAGCCCAGGCAAACCGGCCGGTTCGGATTTCTTTCTGCACCAGTTGCCGCAACGATTCGGTAGCCGCGGCCGGCGCGCACAAGGCGAGGTCGAAGCTAAAGTCCTCCGGTCTGACCAGGTAGAAGCCCAGCGTGTGGCACAGATTCAAACCGGCGGCGTAATTGGCTGTGACCTGCAAAATGCCGGGGACGTCTTCCTGGACCTGGAGGTCGCGGCGAAACTGTTCGAGGGCGGTGAAGAGCGCCCCCAGATCACGACTGACCCCCAAGCTTTGCAGGCGGCCTAAGCCGGTGCGCAGGAAGTCCGGGTAAATGGAGTCGCCGGGCTGGCTCATCACCGCGACGGCGGTGGCTGGGCCGCCAGGAAAACCTGTTGCACCGTTTCAATCTGGTCGTCAATCGCCGCCATCACCGATTCCAACATGTCGCTGGCAAAGCCCAGGTGTTCCCAGGCCTTGAGATTCAACGGCGGCACGAACCGTTCGCCCGAGCTGCCCATCTGCATGGCGTTGGCCAGATGGTCGGCCAGATGCACGATGGCGGCACCGGTGGGATGGGATGTGGCCACCATCGGATGGTGGTGAAACGCCACGGCTTCGATCAACGGAACGGGATAATGCCAGGTGCGCAACAACGCCTCGCCAATCTGGGCGTGATCAAAGGTCAACACCTTGGTCTCGGCCTGGCGCAGCAACTGGTGCTGGGAGCGGTAGCAGGCAAACACCTCCTTGGCGCATTCGGGCGCTTGCGAATACAGCACCAACCGGCCGAGGTCATGCACCAGGCCGGCCACAAAAAACTTCTCCGGTTTCGGCAGCCGCCGGGCAATAGCCAGCAACCGCGCGCCAATGCCACACGCCAAACTGTGCCGCCAGAAGGATTCCATGCTCACGAACTCCTCCGGCACCCCGGCAAACACCTCCATTACGCTGGAGGCCGCCAGCAAATCTTGCACCTGCATCAACCCGATAAGGCTGATGGCCTCGGACACCGTCTCCAGCCGGGTCGGAAAACCATAGAACGAACTGTTGCCCAAGCGCAACAGTCGCACCGTCAGGTCCGGATCCTTCTCGATCACTTCGCCCACCTTGAGCAAGTTGCTCTGGGGGTTGTTGATGACGTCTTCCAGTTCCCGGATGATCGGTCCGTAAGAACCGAGACTGTGCGGGATGCCGCGGATGAGCATCTGAATCGTGGGCTTCATGGCTTGGTACTATTTGCGGGGCCTCGCCGGGCCGTGCGGCGCAGGATGAGTTGAAAAATTTCCATCTGTACCGGGCTGGTTTCGTCCAGTTGCCAGAAGAGTGCCTTGGTTTCCGCCGTGAGCCGGGCGACTTCCTCCGGCGGCAGTTTGGCCAGCGGGTCGCCGCTATCCACGAGGCCGTCCGCCGACACCACCTCCACGTCGGTGACGCCCCACGCTTCCAGGATGCCGATGTGCTTCTCCGCCAAGATGCAGCCCGCCGGAAGCAGGAGCATCTGGTCCATGTTCTGCACGTCCACCGCCACCACCATACCTTCCCGCAACCGTTCAATTTTGAGTTTGGGCATAGCTGAAAATCCCCTCCGCGTCCTCACGGACACGCAGGCTGGGCTGACGCTGAGGTCAAAGGGCCGACATTCATGGCAACTGGGGTGGTAGCGTGCAAACAAACGCGGTGGGTGGGCAAGCCATTTCCGACCCGCCGCTGGGGCGCGGCCACGGCATTTTCATATGCATCGGGAGTGGGCCCTAACCACAGGGCTCGCACTTTTTGCTAGACCCATCCTGCGTTTTCGAGTGAAATGGGCTGGGATGAAACCACTCTCTGTTGCCTGCCCAGCCTTTACCGCTGACCCGACCCAGGTCGTGCTCGCCGAACT
>CAINDV010000380.1 GCA_903847485.1 uncultured Verrucomicrobiota bacterium | reverse complement strand
GTGGCGGTTGGCCCGCAGCACGGCTTCTTCCGCGTCCAATCGCACAGCGTGTTCGATCCGACAGACACCGACCACGACGGCATTGACGACAGCTACGAGTTGCAGCACCCCAACTGCCTCGACCCGCTGAATTACCACGACGCCAGCCAACCCTGCCTGACCAACGGCATGTCCAACTACGCCTTCTACCTCCGCGACCTCTTCGGCGGGCAGGGCACCACGCCGCAGTTCTACAGCCGGGAAGCGACCGTCTTCAACCTCGGCGCACCCACGGCGCGACTGGAGGCCATCTCCAAGGAAGTCTCCGTCTATAGCGCCAATCCCGGCTCCGGCCCGCCCACCTCGGACATCCTCCAAGTCTATTCGCGCGAGGTCACGACCTGGAACTTCGGCTCGCCCTCCGCGCCCGTGGAGGCCATCTCTCGCGAGGCGACCGTGTGGAACTTCGGCTCCCCGTCCGCGCCTATCGAAGACATTTCCAAGGAAGTTTCCGTCTATAGCGCCAACCCCGGCTCCGGCCCGCCGACGACGGAGTTCAACCAAGTCTATTCCCGCGAGCTAACCGTGTTCAATTTCGGCGCGCCCACCGCGACGTGGGAAGCCATTTCCCGCGAAGTCAGCGTGCTGAACTTCCAAGACCCGCAGCAGTGATGAAATGTGAAACGTGAGGCGTGAAACGTGAAACCATGAACGTGAAGCTTTCTCAATCCAAAGGGATTGCGTCCCGCAGCCCAGGGTAGCTCGTTCCTCGCAACCCTGGGCTGCGGGACACAATCCCTTTGGGATTGGGAAAGCGTGTCAGGAGAAGGGAAGGGTGGCCCCGATTTCGGGAAAAATCGCGACCGCTGCGCGGAACTGTTTTGGGGTGTTCGGGTGTGGTTGGTCATTGTGCGCTCCGCAGTCGGCCTTCGCTCGTCTCTCGCTCGCATCGACTGCTCCGCTCGGGCTGTTCCGTTGCTCTACTGCCCTGGGGCCAAAACGACACGGAAACCGTAGTAGTTGTACCGGCGTGCCGGGTAGTTGAGGCTGCGGCCCGCCGAGCGGCAGAAGCTCGCGTAGCCGTACCAATCGCCGCCGCGGATCACCCGGAGCGAACCCGAGGGAGGCCCTTGCGGGTCACTCACACTCCCACCGGAATAAGTGCCATACCAATCCTGGCACCACTCCAACACATTCCCGTGTATGTCGAAAAGGCCCCAAGCATTCGGCGCATAACTCCCCACAGATGTCGTCCGCGCTAAGTAGGTGCCGCTCGGATTGAGGCAATACCAGGTCGCGCCGCCACAAGGCGGATACTCATAGTGACCATCAAAGTTCGCCATCCCAGAACGCAACGCCGCACCGTAATGAAACGCCGTCGTCGTCCTCGCCCGGCAGGCAAACTCCCACTCGGCCTCGGTCGGCAGCCGATACACATACCCCGCCGGCAACCGCCCCGCGCTCCGCTCTCGTACCGTCAGTTGCGCACAGTAGTTCGTCGCGTCATACCAACTCACCGTCTCCACCGGACGGCTTAGGTCCGGGCTGATCGGATTGCCATTGTAGTCCTTGGTCGTGAAATAACTCGGGTTGCTCCCCATCACCGCCAGATACTCGGCCTGGGTCACCTCGTATTTACCCATCCAGAAACTCCGGCTCAGCGTCACCGGGTGCGGAACTTCATCATCCCACCGCGCCGGCTCGTTCGTCGGGCTACCCATCGAGAACGTGCCCGCCGGGATATAGGCCAGGTTCGTCGGCACTGCATAGCCCCGCACCCGGTAGAACATTGGCACGCTAACCCGGATCGCCCCGTTGGAGTCCGCCGTCACTGCGTCCAGGCCCGCCCAGGAATTCGTCCACGGCCCCGTCACCACCGACGCCCATTCCACGCTGGCCACCGTGCCCGGCAGCAGGTTGGTACAGACCAACTCGCCGTTACTCCCGAAGGACGCAACCACCGGCGCCTGCCCCAGGGCGGGTGCCGCTGCCAACACCAGAGCGACAACCAAGACCATCAATTTCGACTTAATGTCTTTCATGCTCTTATCTCTTGGTTCGTTTTTTGGGTTCCCGACAGAGAATCACTCTCCCACCGGTTTCCGTGGCGGCGATTCTGTGACTGCTTTCGGTGAAGAGCAAGGCCCGTTTTCGAATGCCTGGGCCGTGGGAAAAGGCCGCTGCCAGCACGCCATGGCGCAAGAGAATCGCCCGGCGCTTCAACACCGGGAGCGTGGCCGAAACCAGATGATCCCCGTCAGTGACGGCAGAAAAGGGACAGTTCCGTCGTCCCTGACGGAACTGGTTCCACCCGCGCGGCTCTCACCCAGCGTTGAAACGCTGGGCTATGCTCTATCGCCCTGCCGGGCTGGAAACAGCCTTGCAAGAAACTGTATAGCTTCTCCGGCGTTGTTCACCGGCGGGGGCGAGCGCCTACCCT
>CAINDV010000379.1 GCA_903847485.1 uncultured Verrucomicrobiota bacterium | reverse complement strand
GAAAGGGGCGGCGGGACCGTAATTGCATCCCCGCACTGGCGGCAGAAGTTCATATTTGCTCGGAAAAGCAGGGCTGCGAAGCGTGTTAGCTGCACAAAAGGGGAAGCATTTTCGCGCCGCCGCCCATTTTCATCGGCTTTCAGCTATAGCACAACAAGTCTAATGTTAACGGAGAATTTCCATACGCGCTCTAAATCTCGAGCGACCGGCGGTGGCGCTCCAAAGGTTGCGCCCGGTATTTCCCGAATTGCTCCGCGCCCACACTTAACGCATCATCCGCCGCCTTATGTCGCAGCGCAGACAATACCCGTTTCATCTCATCGAGCCCAAGTGGCAGGCCGCCTGGGACGCGGCCCAGTCTTTCCGCGCCTGGAATCCCGGCGAGCCTTTGCCCGCCGAGCATCCCTTCGCCCAGCGTCACGGCCTCGCCGGCAAGACGCCCACCGCCGCCGAACTGCCACCCAAGTTCTACATCCTCGACATGTTCCCCTACCCGTCCGGCGCGGGACTGCACGTCGGGCATCCGGAGGGCTACACCGCCACGGACATTCTCGCCCGCTACCGGCGCGCTCGCGGCTTCAATGTGCTGCATCCGATGGGCTGGGACTCGTTCGGTTTGCCGGCTGAGCAATACGCTGTCAAGACCGGCCAGCATCCGCGCAAGACCACGGAGGCGAACATCACTACCTTCAAGCGTCAAATTAAAAGCCTCGGCTTCAGCTACGATTGGACCCGCGAACTCGCCACCACTGATCCCGATTACTTCCGCTGGACGCAGTGGATTTTTCTCCAGCTTTACAACTCCTGGTTCAACCCGGAGACCAATCGCGCCGAGCCGATCAGCACGCTGAAATATCCCGACGTAGGACAGGCGTCGAGCCTGTCTCCAACTTCGGATTCAGAGGCAATAGGTAATGGAGACAGGCGCGACGCCTGTCCTACGAGCCTCGCTGCCCGCCGCGCCTGGTGCGACCAGCACCGCCTCGCCTACGTCAGCGAAGCGCCCGTGAACTGGTGCCCAGAACTCGGCACTGTGCTTGCCAACGAGGAAGTCATTGACGGCAAGAGCGAAGTCGGCGGTTTCCCGGTCATTCGCCGGCCCATGCGCCAATGGATGCTCCGCATCACCGCCTACGCGGAGAAGCTCCTCGCCGACCTCGACACTATTGACTGGAGCAGTTCGCTCAAGGAGATGCAGAGGAACTGGATTGGGCGCAGCGAAGGGGCGGAAGTGGATTTTCAAATCGCCGATTCATCCGAGAAAATTCGCGTATTTACCACGCGGCCGGACACACTTTTTGGCGCGACATACATGGTGTTAGCGCCAGAGCATCCCTTGTTAGCGAAGTGGTTGAAACATTTCGACGACATATGGCAAATGGTCCGCCAACGCCTAGGAAAACGAAAAGAGAAGTCTATTTTGCGACATGGACTGTCGAAGAACGTCGCCGCCATACCGGTCGAATGGGCTGCTGACACACGCCGCGAATGGACATTCGACAGCGAAACGCCACGGAAGGCAATTGCCGCCTACAGATCCTACGCCGCCACCAAGAGCGACCTCGAACGCACTGAACTCGCCAAGGACAAAACCGGTGTCTTCACCGGCGCTTACGCCATCAATCCCGTCAACGGCGAGCGCATCCCGATCTGGATCGCCGACTACGTGCTGGCCAGCTACGGCACCGGCGCGATCATGGCCGTGCCGGCACACGACACGCGGGACTTCGAGTTCGCCACCAAGTTTCACCTACCCATCGTGCAGGTCGTCCAGCCGCCCGACGCGAAGACGGACTGGCACGGTTTCCTGGACGACGGCACTTCCGTGAATTCCACCGGCCCGGAAGTCTCCATCACCGGCCTGCCCACCCCCGAAGCCAAAGCGAAGATCACCGCTTGGCTGGAGTCGAAGAGCCTCGGCAAGAAGACCATCAATTACAAACTCCGCGACTGGCTCTTCAGCCGGCAGCGTTATTGGGGCGAACCGTTTCCCATCGTTTGGAAGAAGGACGCCGCCGGGAACCTTTACCACGAGGCTTTGCCGGAAAGCGCGCTGCCCTTGCTCCCGCCGGCGCTGGAGGATTACAAGCCCACTGCCGACGGCCAACCGCCCCTCGCCCGCGCCCAGGACTGGCTCACGCTTCCCGACGGCTCGACCCGCGAGACCAACACCATGCCGCAATGGGCGGGGAGCTGCTGGTACTACCTGCGCTACCTCGACGCGAAGAATGGCAGCGCCTTCGTGAGCAAGGAGTCGGAAAGCTATTGGCTGGGGAATTTCAAGTTTCAAGTTGTAAGTGTTCAAGAGCCGACCTTGAAACTTGAAACTGAAAACTTGAAACTCAAATCCACAACTCCAGGAGTGGACTTGTACGTCGGCGGCACCGAGCACGCCGTCCTTCACCTGCTCTACGCGCGGTTTTGGCACAAGGTGCTGTTTGATCTCGGCCACGTTTCCACGCCGGAGCCGTTTTTCAAGCTGGTGAATCAGGGACTCATCCTCGGCGAGGACGGGCAGAAGATGTCCAAGTCCCGCGGCAACGTCATCAACCCCGACGACATCCTGGTGGAATACGGCGCGGACGCTTTCCGCCTCTACGAGATGTTCATGGGCCCGCTGGAGATGGTGAAGCCGTGGAACACCAAAGGCGTGGAGGGCGTGTATCGCTTCCTCGGGCGCGTCTGGCGGCTCTTCGTGGATGAGGCGAGCGAGACGGAGTTTGAGCAAGCGGAGACCACGGCCAAGGAACCGAGGAACGAAGGGCTGCTGGACTTGATCCGGCTCAACGCCGCGATCCGGGAGACGCCCGCGACGCCGGCGCAGTTGAAGACGCTGCACACCTGCATCAAGAAAGTGACGGAAGACCTAGACGGGATGCGCTTCAACACCGCCATCTCCGGCATGATGGTCTTCATTAACGACGCGATGACCTGGGAAACTAAGCCCGCCGCCGTGCTGCGGGACTTCCTGGTGCTGCTGCAACCCTTCGCCCCGCATGTGGCCGAGGAACTGTGGGCCAAGCTTCATTCCGCGTTCAGCGCTCCGCACTCCGCGTTGGCCTACGCCCCTTGGCCCGCCTTCGATCCCGCCTTGCTCGTCGAAGACACCATCGAGATTCCGGTGCAGGTGAACGGCAAGTTGCGCGATGTCATCCGGGTCGCTGCTACCGCCAGCAACGCGGAGATCGAAGCCGCCGCGCTGAAGGCCGAGAAAGCGCAACCCTTCCTGGCCGGCAAGACGGTGAAGAAGATCATCTTCGTGCCCAAGAAGCTGGTGAACATCGTGGTGGTGTGAACCCGAATTCCGAAGTCAAAGCCGGACGCGGCCTGGCCGCACGGCGCAACGCCCGCCCTACGGCCGGGTTCCGCCTCAGTGGGCGTTGGTGAGCACGTTAGGCCGTACGCCGGGCAGCGGCGGCAGCCGTAACCGGGGCGGCGTCGGCGGCAGACAAGGTGCCACTTGGACGAGGTTGCGGAAGGTGGCGCGCTCGGCGGGCGTCATGGCTTCCCAACGCCGGGCGTTGTTCAGGAACTCGGCGCGCTCCTCCGGCATGAGACTGGCGAATTTGCCAAATGCCCGGACACACCGGGCGCGTTGGTCGGGTTGCAGTTGCTCGAAAGCTTGGAGCGTATTCTCCATCTGGCGGCGTTCCGTTTCCGGGAAATTGGCGAGCACCCGGGCTTTCTCCCGCGCGTTCAGGTCGAAGAACCGGTTGACGCGGTCAAGGGATTGTTGTCGCTCTTCAGCGGGCAAGGCGTGCCAACGGGCGAAACCAGCTTCGATTTCACCACGTTGGCCGGCGGGTTGGGCTTGGAGGAGGATTTCCTGCTGTTCCGGCGAACTGGCTTCGAGTTGGAGGTAAAGCCGCATTTTCCGGTCGTCTTCCAATAACTGATCGCGCAATGCCGGCGGGGTGATGCTCCAGAGCAACAGGCGCGTGGTGACGAGCGGGCGCAGGTCGGTCGGGACGCGCTCGAGGAGGGCGGCGCGGTTCGTGGCGGGCGCGGCGAGCAGCGGCGTTAGATACCAGCGGAGTTCGGTGGCGCGCAGGCGAAGTTCGCGCTCGGCGGGCGGCAAGCTGGTGTATTCGCGCAGCTTGGCGAGGATGCGCTGCCGGGCTTCGGCCGGGCGGTTGGTCAGCGATTCGGCGCGCTTGTCCGGGTCCAGCGCCAGCAATTCGCGGAAGGCGGCGACCGGCGATTTCGGCGGCGGCGGCAAGGGCGGTTTCGGTACGGTGCGGATGGCGGGTGGCGGGAGCGCGGCGGGGGAGAGACCCCTCATCCCATCCCTCCCCCCGTCGGACGAGGAGAGGGTGCCCGACAGGGCGGGTGAGAGGGCGGCGGCGGCACCCAAGCCGAAAGCCAGCCAACCAGCCAACAGACTGACCTGTGCGAGTTTCATCAGCGATCCCCAACGGCGACGATGGCGGGAGCGGGGTTCATCCGTGACTCAGAGTTTCATTGCAGCAACGCCAGCAATTCCTCGTCGGCCGGCGGCGTCTGGGCCAGCCGGCTGATGGTGTCGAAATCCTGCAGCACCTCCGGGCTGGGCAGCGGGCCGGCTTCCGTCAGCACGGCAACGCTTTGAGCCATGCGCTCGCGGTTGGCAGCTTGATACTGATGCAGTGAAAGCACGCTCAATCCCAGCACGACGCAGGCGGTGGCGAGCTTGGGCACCCAACCGAGGGCGCGCCACCAGCCACGCCAGGCTGGCGGGACCGGGCGGTGCGCGGCAGAGGTGTCGCGCTCGACGGCTTGGAGGACGCGGGCGGTGAAATTGGACGAGACGGGCGCATTGGCCAGGCGGTGCAAAGCGCGACTGAGCTGCTGCTCGGCCGCCCAGTCGGCTGGCGCGTCCGGGTGCGTGGCGAGCCAGGCGCGCAGTTCCGTGGTTTCGGCATCCGTCAAGGGGCGGTGCCAAAGGGTTTCGCGCAAACGCTCGGGAACTGAATCGTGTTTCATGGTGATGCCGCAGATTTAATCACCACCAGGGGCGGAAAGTTGCTCCGGGAGCACCGGACTCGAAATCGGCACAGCTTGTCCTGCCGGTGGCAAAGCAGGGGCTGCCGGCGAGACGCCGGCAGCACGACTCAAGGCGCGTCGGGTTCGCCCCACGCGCCGGTTTGCAGGTAAGGCTTGAGCCGCGCCTTGAGGGTTTCGCGGGCGCGGTGGATGAGCGACTTAGTGGCGGAAAGAGAACAGCCGAGCACCTCGGCGATTTCCTCGTAACTCAGCTCTTCCTCGCGGCAAAGCAGCAAAGCGGTGCGCTGGTTCTCCGGCAGGTCGGCGATAGCTTCCTCGACCTTCTGCTCCAGTTCGCCGCGCAGCAGGGCTTCCGTCGGGCCGGTGGCAGCGCGGTCGGCGTACTGGCGCACGGGCGCGTCTTCGGTGCCGGCCGGGGAGGCGTCCATGGGTTCGGCGGGATGACGCGCACGGCGGCGGAGTTCGTTCAGACAAAGGTTGCGGGCGATGGTGAATAGCCAGGTAGTGAACTTGGCGGTTTCCTGGTAGCGCTGGGCGGACTTGAAGACCTGGACGAAAACATTTTGCGCCACGTCCTCCGCCTCGGTGAAATCCTGGAGCGTACGCCCGATGAAGTTGATGACCGGCTGCTGGTAACGGTCCACCAATTCGGCAAATGCCACCGTGTCGCCGCGTTTGACACGGCGCATCAATTCGCCATCGGCGTCAGCAGACATCGGGCTGAGAATAGCAAACTCTGCGGCGGAAACAATGTTTTGAACGTGGGGCCGGCAGTTCTGCCCATGAACCTGATAGGGCTGATTTCGGTTCCAGCGCTCGGCGCAGCTCTTGCGTCTGATAGTTTTTCAGGCTGGCGGGACACTTGCGAGCGCACCATAGAACATCACGGTCACGCTGCGCCG
>CAINDV010000378.1 GCA_903847485.1 uncultured Verrucomicrobiota bacterium | reverse complement strand
GGGGCCGATTGCGGGCCGACGGAGTAACTGGGAAGCGCCGCTGCCGGAGCGCCGACATTCGTGTCGGCGTGGCGTCAACCTGCGCCCCACACGCCGACAAGAATGTCGGCGCTCCGCCCTCGCGTGGGACAGACGTTCCAGTCAGCAGTCTCTTCACTGAGCTGGAAAGAGCGGTCCGGCTCCAGCTCCGTAGGAGCGTCATGTTTATAGCCATGCCCAGCCCAATGGAACCAAGCCCCGGAGGGGCGGAATGGGTCCGCCCGCCCGGCTGCCATCCGGTGCGGCCGCCCCAGAAAGCCATTCCGCCCCTCCGGGCCTGGGAGTGGCTTTGACTGGACGCAGCTATAAACATGGTGCTCCTACGGAGCTGGGACCGAACTGCGCCGGAACCAGCCGCGAAAGCGGCTCGGTCTCGTTTTCGGCTTTCTACACCGGGCTGAAGCCCGGTGCTAATGGCAGGGGCGGCTGGGATGAACATTGGAACAAGGCGCTCAGGATTGAGCCACCGCCGGTTGGTTGGCGAAGGCGCGCACACTAACGAGTAATAGGTCGCGGTCGAGTTTCACCTGGTAATCATCCATCCCGGCGGCCTTACCGCGGGCGATGTCTTCTTCGCTGGCGAGGGAGGAGATGCCGATCACGGGTAACTTGGCGGTGCGGGCGTCGGCGCGGATGCGCTGGGTCAGGCCCAAGCCGGTGAGCCGTGGCATTTCTATGTCGGTAATGACCGCCTGGACTTCGTCAAGATGCTCCAAGAGTAGCTCCCAGGCGCTTTCGCCATCCGGCGCGTCAAGGACTACTTCGCCGTCATCTTCCAAGTAGCGTTTGACTTGCGCCCGGAAGAAGTCCGAATCCTCGGCCAGCAGCACGACGAAGCCTTTCCGAGCGATGCAAGCCGCCGGGAGTTCCGGCAAGGCGGCACGCCAGTCAGGATAGGCGGCGTCCACTAACTCCGGCAGGTCGGCAATCAGGGCGGTGCGTTGGTTAATGATGGCCGAACCCGCCAAGCCTTTCTGCCGATGGGTGATAAGATCAACGACCGACTGAGTTTCGATGACATCTACCGGCATGGCCCCCAACAGTCCCACCTCCCGGCCATGAACGCTGGAGACGATGACGGCGAGATCTTTGGCGTCACCGATAGACTTCACCTGGGCGACATCCGCCAGCGTCACGAGCGGCAAAGCCGCGCCGCGATACTGCATGGTGCGCCGGCCACCCATAGTTTCCACCTGCTCCGGTTTGATCCGCTCTATGCGGAGGACAATGTCCAGCGGGGCGGCGCAGAGTTCGTCGGGGGCATTGTGGAACAGGAGTAACGAATGAGTCGTTTTGGCGGCGGCGGCGCGGCCTTCCTCGTCCGATTCGTGGTCGGCCACTGCAGCTAGGTCAGCCTTCGCGGCCAGCCCCGCCACGTCGAGGATAAGTGCCACCCGGCCATCGCCGAGGATAGTAGCGCCGGCATACTCGCGGAGGCCTTTGAGGTGACGGCCCAGCGGTTTGACGACGATTTCCTCGGTGTCATGGAAGGCTCCGACGACTAACCCATAAGTCATGGAACCGGTGGTGACGACGGCGATTTCCAGGGCTTTTGGCGCGGTCAGCAGTGGCAAAGGCATCTCTGCCGGGGCGGTCCCCCGCGAATCGAAACGCACAGGCAGGGATGCCTGTGCCACTACCGCGCCGGGCCGGAGGCCGGCGCTCTGGCCGTTAGTGGCCAGGCCCAGTAAGTCGGCAAAGCGTAGTAAGGGTAGGATGCGTTCGCGTAAAAGTAGGACTTCCGCCCCGCCAATCACATCGAGACGGTCTTTGATGTCTTGAGCGCGAATGTGAAGCAACTCCTCGACACTTACCTGCGGGATGGCAAATCGTTCCTGCTCCACGGAAACGATCAGGGACGGAATGATCGCCAGCGTCAGCGGCAGCTTGATGCGGAACAGTGTGCCTTTGCCAACGACGGATTGGATCTCCATCTTACCGCCCAGACGGTCCAGGTTAGTCTTGACGACATCCATGCCGACGCCACGGCCGGAAACGTCGGTGACTTGCGCGGCGGTGGACAGGCCGGGGAGAAAGATGAGGGCAAGGCGGTCCTGCTCGGAGAGGGACGCGAGTTTCTCCGGGGTGATAAGTCCTTTGGCGAGGGCGGATTGGCCGATGCGCTGGGCGTCAATGCCCTGGCCGTCATCGGCTATCTCCACGACGACCTGCCCAGCCTCGTGGCGGGCTTCAAGCCGGACGGTGCCCTGGCGTTTCTTGCCGGCCCGCAGCCGCTCTTCGGGAGTGCCGATGCCGTGGTCCACGGCGTTGCGAACCATGTGAGTGAGCGGATCGGACAGCCCTTCTATGAGACTCTTATCCATCGCCACGTCATGGCCCCGGAGGTCTAGTTGGACTTCCTTGTGGAGTAAGTTTGAGAGATCGCGAACGACGCGGGGGAACTTGGCAAAGACGTTGCCAATGGGTTGTAACCGGGTCTGCATGATCGCGTCCTGTAACTCAGAAGTAACCAAGTTCAGGCGCTGGTCGGCGACGGAGAGGGAGCGGTTGTCATTCCGGGCGATGGCATCGTGTAACTGGTTCCGACTAAGAATCATCTCCCCGGCGAGATTCATCAGCGTCTCCAGCAAGCCGACGTGAACCCGCAGGGTGCTATCGGCGGCGGCGGTCGGCGTTACTATGACTTCGGTGGGCACCGGTGGCGGGGCTTTCGCCGGCGCGGCGGACGGCGGCGGTCGAACCGCGACGGCCTCGGCCGTGACTGGCTCCGGGCGGGCCAGGACCGGCACGGGCGGCGGGGCGACCGCCACGGCGACCGGCACGGCGGCGGGCGGGGGCGGAGCCTGGCTGGGATCGAAGAGCACTTTGAACCTATCGCGACTAACATCTATGACCAGGGTAATGTCATCGGGCCGGATGATGGTGGCAAAGACGAGGCGCAGTGGCAGTTGGTTGCCCACCGGGCCATACAGGGTGCCGACGGCGTCGAAATCAATGGCGCAATCCAAGATTTCGCCGCTCTCCCAGACATCGCGAAACACGTTCAGAATGTTCTTACCCTTGCGCTCAAGGTCATGGATAAGGTCCAGGTCCACGCAATAGATATGCTGGCCGGAGCGCTGAACGCGGTCGAAATCTACTTGGTCCAGAGTGACAGTGGTGGGATCGCCGGGCGGGTGCAGGGTGACGCGCTGAGTCAGGGAGGCTTTCTGGTCCGGAGATAGGTAGGAGGCGGCCAGGCCGGACAAGGACACGACTAAGTCGGCGATGTCGGCCTGCTCCTGGGTACTGGGGTTATTGATCATCTCTCGCAGCTTGTCGAAAGCAGCGAGCAAGACATTGGTGATCTCGGCGTTGGGAGTCATCTTCCCGGCGCGGAGCATGTCCAGCACCGTCTCGGCTTTATGAGCCAGCTCTTTGACTTGGTTCAAGCCAAAGAAGGCGCTGCCGCCTTTGATGGAATGAGCGGCGCGGAACACCTTATTGACTAACTGCTCGTCCACGTCGCTGCCGGCGTCCTCAATGGTCAGGAGGTCGGCTTCGATAGTGGCGAGGTGCTCGCGGGACTCGTTGATAAACTCTTGCAGTAGCTCGTCGGCCATAGGAGTTGATTAGTTGGGGCGGCCGGAGGCGTGGAGGCGGGTCGCCAGGCGCATGCTTTGTAGCAGTTGGAGAATGTCCGGGGCGACGTTGACGACGCTGACCCGGCCCTGCTGGCGGGCCAGGGTGTTGCTGGTGGCGATGAGCAGACCGATGCCGCTGGAATCCAGCATAGCCGTCGCCGATAGATCGAAGGTGACTTCCACCACCCCGGACTGAAGTTGTTCTTTGAGGGCGGCTTGGAGTTCCGGGACGCCGGAGGAGACAAAGTCGCCGTCCATTGTTACCCGGCAGTTTCGGCCATTGGGTTCAAGCGTGTAATTTGCCATGTTGATGCCTTTTTGCTGTGTTACGGTTATCTAACCACAAAGTAATCTGGTTGCCGCGCTGGTTGTAACTAACCCGGTCGGCATAGAG
This sequence comes from uncultured Verrucomicrobiota bacterium, assembly GCA_903847485.1. GTDB lineage: Bacteria > Verrucomicrobiota > Verrucomicrobiia > Limisphaerales > JAJXZI01 > CAINDV01. Next base: position 2,018 of record CAINDV010000378.1, on the reverse strand, counting down.
GGCGCTGATGGCTAACCCGCGACCACTAATGTCGGTCGGGGCCGCCTCGCGGAGCCGGGCCGCGCGCCAATTGAAGCCCGCGCCGGCATCGGTAATTTGCAGCCGCAGCCAGCGGCGACCGAGGCGGAGACTTAGGCGAGCCTGCTTATCAGTTTGCGCCTGATGGCCATGCAGCAGGGCGTTGTTCAGCGCCTCGCGGGCGAGTAACTCCACCGCGAAGCTATCGGTGGCCCGGCTATTGGTCTGGAGAAAGGATCGCAGTTGCCGACAGACGGCATCTACTTCCTCCGGGCGCGACACCAGTTCACTTAGGGAAACGGCGGCCGGGCCGCGCGGCAGCGTCATACGTCCACCCCCAGTAATAAGGTGTCGTCCTGCGGCGTGGCCCCGGCCAGCACCGCGCGGCGGATAGCGGGGACGGCCTGGGCGAGCGGTTCGCCCCGGAAACGATGGCAGGCGTCGGTTAGTTGGCGGAGGCCGGCTGAGCGCGGGCCGTGCAGTTCAATCAAGCCATCGGAATAGAGGAAGAACCGGTCGCCGGGGCGCACCCTAACTTCCGTCACCGCGAAGGAGGCATCCGCAAAGGCACCGACGACATCGCCTTCTTGCGTGACCACGGTAAGTTCGGGCTGCTGCTGCTGTAGCACTAAGGCCGGCGGATGGCCGGCGTTGACGAGGGTGAGTTGGCCGGCCCGGCGGTTCAAGCGGGCATAGAGGAGAGTGAAATACATGCCCTCCGGCAGAATCCGGCAGAGGGAGTGGTTGATGGCCTGGACAATGTCGTGCGGCGGGCTGGCGGGAAAGGCGTATTGGGCCACCAAGGTCTTGAGCGACGCCGTCCAAAAGGAGACGGCTAAGTTATGGCCGCTGGCATCGGCGACGATAAAGTCAAAGACTTGGTCACCTACGGGAATGACGTCATAGAAGTCGCCGCCCGCCTTGAGCACTTGGTTGAGGGCGATCTGGAAGCCGGCTTCAGGACAATCCGCCGGGGCGGGCATCAAGGCTTCTTGCGCGCCGGCGAGCTGTTGAATTTGCTCGGCGCGCATCTCATCAATGCGTTGGTAGGCTCGCTTGAGGCGTAAGTGCGTGCCGACCCGGGCGATGATTTCCGCCCCCGCCAGCGGCTTAGTGATGTAATCCACGCCGCCGGCCGCGAAGCCTTTAACCTTCGCGTCCACATCGTCGTTGGCGGAGATAAAAAGCACCGGCGTGTGGCCCGCGTTTCTTTGCAGCGCCCGGCAGACATCATAGCCACTGCCATCGGGCAACGCCACGTCCAGCAGCACTAAGTCCGGTTGGTGTTCGCGAACGCCCGCCAAGGCACCGGCTACATCGAAGGCACCAGCCGTGCGGAAACCCACCCGGGTAAGAATACCCTGGATCATCCGGTTAGTGATGGTGTCATCATCCACCACGAGAATCAGCGGCAGATGGTGCAAAATAGGCATGGCGCGGGGCTGGTTCCGGGAATGTTTCTATAGGTAATAGCTTGGGTACTAGCCTTGATCGCTTACTCTACGCGCCAGGTTTTCGATTTGCCGCAAAGCCAGCGGCGAGGGGTGGGCGTGGCCATTTTCCCAGCGGTTGATGGTGGGAAAAGTAACCCCTAACTTAGCGGCGAATTGCTCCTGTGTCAGGCCGGTGCGTTCCCGCAGTTGGCGAACCGTGTACGCGATGCTCCCTTCGGGAACCGCCACTTTTCGTTCGTCACCGACCGTGGCGTCGGGCACCGCAGGCTTCATATCAGACGACATAGCTGGCCCTATATCGGCGGCCATGGAGAATCCTTTAGCCCGAATTTTGAAGTTGCCGCGAGGAGCGACGCGGCCCGCAGGCCAGTTTGGGCGGCCCGCCCAAACTATCGTTCCACATACTTCGCCCCCAGCCGGATGCGGGAAATCCGCCTGTCCGGTTTGGGAGGGCGGGGAGAAGTTCAACCTCCTCTCCGACCTCTATTGGGCGTAGCGGCGCTCTGGCGAGCGCCGCTGGTCAAGCCTTACCAACCGAGTAGATGG
>CAINDV010000377.1 GCA_903847485.1 uncultured Verrucomicrobiota bacterium | reverse complement strand
GTGACCCGCGCCCACGTCATCGCCTGGCGCAAGGATCTCGAACGGCAGCAACTCGGCCCGGCCACCATCCGGCGCAAACTCTCCGCCGTCGGTGCCCTCTTCGATTACCTCTGCGCCCGCAACGCCACCTCCATCAACCCCACCCACGGCGTCGAGCGGCCCACAGAAGGCTCCAACCAGGGAAAAACGCCGGCCATCTCCGACGACCAAGCCCGCGCGCTCCTCGCCGTCCTCCTCTATCACGGACTGCGCCGCGCCGAACTCTGTTCGTTGGGCGTGCAGCACCTTGTCCAACGCCGCGGCATTCCCACCCTCACCGTCCACGGCAAACGCGGCAAGCTCCGCTACCTCCCCGTTCATCCCCAAGCGCAAAGCGCCATTCACGACTACTTGGTCGCCGCCGGTCGCACGGCCGACACCGCCGGACCCCTCTTCCAGCCTATCCAACGTCCCGACGGAAAACTCGGCACCGCCCTCAGCGGCCAGGCTGTTTACCGCAACATCGTCATGGCCTACGCGCGCCCGCTCGGCATCGCCATGGAAAACTTCGGCCCCCACAGCCTGCGCGCCACCGCCGCCACCAATGCCCTCGAACACGGCGCCGACATTGCCAAAGTTCAGGATTGGCTCGGCCACTCCGACATCTCCACCACCCGCCTCTACGACAAACGCCAGCACCGCCCGGAGGATTCCCCCACCTTCAAGGTCGTTTACTGACCCCACAACCGGTGGCCGGCTCGATCCACTACGAAGAAAAACCTGGAGTCTTCCTTGGTTTTTAGGCCCTCCAGACGCCAGCGGAAGTGCTTTCTCCAGCAAATCTGGCCAACGAAGCTCACCACAAGGCTCAAAATCACTCAGTGAGCCACACAACGATGCTCAGTGGAACCTAAAGACTTGGAGCGCATAGCGTACGTTTCTGTTTCATTGCTACTCTAATCCCTGTTTCAAGAATTCTATGATCCAAAATTCAAAACTGGCAGGCGCTTGCCTGATCACATTTCTCGCCGTCGCCCATGGGAGCGCCCAAACGCAATGGCAGAACTCGCTCAAACCGGAGGGTAAACCGGCTACACGACTCAAGGTGGCAGCCAACGGCAAACCGGCGGTGACGATCCAACTTCCTGCGCAGCCCACGCCGCCTAAAACCAAAGCGGCGGGGGAGTTACAGCATTGGGTCAGGGAAATCACCGGCGCGACGCTGAAAATCAAAACTGGCTTGGCCGGCCGGAACTCCATCAGCCTCGTCACCGATCCGAAGTTGGGCGACGAGGGCTACAGCATCGCGACCAAAGGCAGTCAACTAACGCTTTCCGGCGGCAGGACGCGCGGCGTGGTCAACGCCGTTTACGCCCTGCTCGAGGAAGATCTTGGTTGCCGGTTCTACACGGCCGATTCCATCCGCCTCCCCAAAACAAACACGCTGGTCATCACGCCTGTGGCGCGCCGCTATGTTCCGCGACTCAAGATTCGCGACCCATTCTATCCCGACTTCCGCCACTGGGGTAGGGGGATTTCATTGACGTGTGGTTTTGCTGGGGTTTTGCCGAGAACCAACCCCAAAGGTCGCCACTACATCGGCACTGACTTAGGCGGCGGTTGACGGACCGATCCGGGGCGGGGATTGCGGGGGCAGCGTCAGGTTCAGCCGGGCCAGCAGCAACGCTACGTCGCGGTCTGGTTCGGTGCGGCGCACCAAGCG
>CAINDV010000376.1 GCA_903847485.1 uncultured Verrucomicrobiota bacterium | reverse complement strand
CCCCCGTCGCCACGGAGGCCGCCGCCACCATTGGTTTTCACCCCGGGCGCCGCGACTTTCCGAGCCACCGCGACCGGTGCTGACCTGGCCGCGGAGCAGGTGCGCCGGCACGAATTCCTTTTTGCGCCTGCATCTTAGAAGGGGCGTTAGAGGGCTGAAAACCGTCAAAAGAGCCACCAGCGCGGAACGGGCCAAAAAACCTATTGGCGCAGGCGTTCACGAGCCCGCCACGCAGAACCGAACCGACAAAATCTTTGGTGCCCGGGACAGGACTTGAACCTGCACGATGTTACTCACTAGAACCTGAATCTAGCGCGTCTGCCAATTCCGCCACCCGGGCACATTGAACTACAAGCACTTATGAACTATTTGCTGCGCGAGCCTAAGAACATTTTCGAAAAGCCGCCCAGCGGCAGTGCGACCTTGCCGAACGGCTCGGCCCTACCGCTGGGCGCCTTTTCAAACACGCTCTAACACTTGCGACAGAGTTTGCGACAGTGTTGCCGTATAAAACGCATGGCGACGCCGGGCAATCGAACTGGTTCAAGCTCAAGCTCACGGCGATAAAGATACACCAAGGTCCTCGACAATCGCAAGCACGCAATTCGCGGCTGTCGTAGAACGCTCAAAGTTGGAATGGTTTCAAAACACCGGGCAATGGAGCAAAACGATGGGTTTGGCCTTTGGGGCTGGGGCGTGGCCGAGGTGGTAAATGCCGCCCTCGGGGCGGAGGCAGCGGATGACGCTGAAACGGGGCTGACGTCAATGAGGTGGCGTTGGGTGCCGACCGGGAACTTTGTCGTCGTTGCCGCCCTGCCGCGGCTGCGCAGGCAGGCCGACCCGCACGCGGGTGCGCTGGCTTCAGATGAAGGGCCACCAGGGACTGGCCGGAACCGGTCGGAGAACGGCGCGGTTTCGGCGCGGGCCTGGGTTTTAGCGGCTGGTGGCGCGGTGCCGAGTTCGCGATGGATATCATGCTGGTTGGCGTGGGGCACCGGTGGGTCGAGCAGAGGGTTGGCCCCGGTGAGTGCGCGGATGTTTTCGGCGGCGAAGCGGGCGGGCAGACGCTTTTGCCAGTAGTCGTGGCGGCGTTCGATTTTGCCTTTGGCTTGGAGGGCGGGGGCGCAACGCAGCATGCCATAGAAGTGTAGGGCGGCACCCAGTTGGGTGAAGGCGTCGGGGTTATGGATGTAGAAGAAGGAGTGGTAGTCCACCTAGAGGGCCAAGGGCAGTCCGTAGGTCTGGAAGACGCGTGAGAGGAAGTCGAAGTGGGCCAGGAGGGTTTCCCTGGGGTAGAGGCGCGTGGCGTCGTCGAAGAGGTTCAGCAGGATTTGTTGGTCGGGGCAGTCGGGCAACCATGAGTGCGGGCCGGTGGCGTATTGCCGGAGGGCACCGTAGTTGCGGGCTGGCCAGCGTTTGACGGGTTGGGGGGCTTGTTTGTAGCGGGTGTCAGGGGCGAGTTGATGGTCGATAGCCCAGCGGCGGACGCTGGCGGGTTGGCTTTAAAAATTGAGGCGGCGGTGGCGTTCACTGGCGGCGACGCTGTAGGAGGAGGGCGGTTGGGAAGCGAGGAGTTTGGTGAGCCGGGCGATATCCCCCTCCCGATCGGTCACACTGATAACTCGCGTGTCGGGAAACAGTGCAGCAATGTTGGCCGCATCCGCATAGGCCTGCAGCCAGCGATGCGATTCCTTCTCTTCAATCGGGCGCTGGGGATCCTTGCCAGCGGCCGGCACCGGAGCCTAGCCCTGCAGGCGCATCATGCCTAAGCTATAACTACTCAATTGACAGGGCAAACGCATCAAAAGATCCTGATTTTCCAACATTTCTCGGATCCGACATGGAGAAAGCATAGGATTCTCAAGGCTGACAGCGATTCAAGGTGTGGAGAACATTGAAAACACAGGGGGATTTAATGCGTCTGCCCTGATTCAATTGACATCACAGATGGACGGGCAAGTGTCATCAGTTGTTGGTCAGGGAAGAGTCATCAGTTCTAGGTCAGTCTGCTACCGTTTCGAGCATGAAAAACTCTCTGACAAAGATCGGCGGATGGTGGTGGCAGCGGTGCGTGGTGGGCAAACGCAACGGGCGGTGGCGCGGCGCTTTGGGGTGGGCCTCGGGCACTTGCAATACTGGCT
>CAINDV010000375.1 GCA_903847485.1 uncultured Verrucomicrobiota bacterium | reverse complement strand
GGGTCAAGCCGCATGATCCCGACGCCAAGATTGGGCGGACCAAGGCTGGGGCCACCGACATGATCTACCAACCGGAACAGACAGTGGATTTGGATACTGGCGCGATTGTGCCGGCGGCGGTCCGGTTGGGGCATGAAGCCGATGCGAAGGATTCGAGTCTGCATGTGCTCCAAGCGCAAGCCAACATCAATCAGGCGCAATCTGCGGCCGTGGATACCTTGACCGTCCAGAGCGCAACCGGCGCCAAAGGCTACCACGCGGTGGGGGAGCGGAAGCAGTTGCCGGCCGAAGGCATACGAACTGTCATTTCCGATCCAGTCAAGAATCGGAAGCTGGAGAAGCTGGGCAAAGCCGAGGCCCAAGTGGTGCGCAAAGCCAAGTGGAGCGCTGGCAGTAAGTTGGGCAAGGCATTGCTCCGCCGTCGAGGGATGCACCTGGAGCGGAGTTTTGTCCACATTCTGGATGCGGGCGGAGCGCGGCGCACGACCTTAAGAGGGTTAGGGAATTTGAACAAGCGGTTCCCCGTGTCGGCCGCGATCTACAACCTCTCCCAGTTAATCCCGGATTCCGAAGTTGAATTGCCACAAAGAACGCAAGGAGCACAAAGAGAAGGCTGTAGGGCTGGGCCGCCGGAAATAAACCTGGCATGGTTCGGAACCCACCAAACTCGTTGTTCCGCTGTGCGTTTCTTTGCGTTCTTTGCGGCCAACTTCGGATTTCGGGATGAAAGGGGTGAGGTGTTTCGCGCACATTTCATGCGCCCATTGCAACCAAAGCCACGGGGCAGGCGTTCTGAGCCTGGGGCGACGCCCCAGGTAACGGCCCAAAGAAGAACCCTGGGCGCTGAAGGCGCGACTCAGCATGCCCGGCGGAATGGAACCGATGTGTGGATGGCATGGAGGTCGTTATCATGGGCCGGGCCTTCAGCCATTGGTTGGTTTGGCGGGCGCTTTCCCAGGGCGTTGCCTCGGGCTGGGATGAGGCGCGCCGTTGGCGCTGGCGGCGGTGAGTTCGGCGACCAGGGCGGAGAGGAGGTTTACGGCGGTGGCGCGGGAGGCGGCGAACTGCGTTTCTAACCGGGCAGTAAGGTTGTTCATGGTTTCCAACGTTTGAGGCTCAAAATGGGACCAAGCTGGATGGCGTAATGTGGCGCGCCCCATTTCTGGATTTTCTTAACGCCAAGATACTCCACCTGCATCTCTGGCGCTTTGGTGGCGTATCCGTTGCGGAACTGAATAACTGCGTATTCGCGCCCTTCGAGGCGCTTCTGCCAATACGGTGTCCGCTCGCGATATTCGATGCGCTTGGTTTTCGCCGCTATTTGGGCGAAGAAGTCACGATGCAAGTTGAGGTGGAGGATGGAGCGCGCTTCGGACTTTTTCATGCGCACGATGGGGTGGTAAGCTCGGCGACGAGGGCGGAGAGGAGGTTCGCGGCGGTGGCGCGGGAGCCGGCGAGCTGCGTCTCCAACGCGTCCACCAAGGCCATCAGTTGAGAAACTTTGGCCACGATCCGATGGCGCTCAGGGATAAAGTTCATTGAGCTGTCTGCGAACTACTGCCGTAACATCACCAGGTTTGCCGTTCGCTTTGAAGTCGCTTTCAAGATCGTATGCCATCACTTCCAGTGGACTATTCCGGTAGCCTTGTGTCGCCAATCCGGCGGCGTAAGCGGTGAGAAACCTCTCGACACCCAGATGCGCCCATTGAACCACGTGAACCAGTTCATGAAAGTGAAGCGATTCCCGGAATGCTTCGGAGGCTTTGACGAAATAGGTATCCTTGAATGTGATCCCACCGTAATCGCCCTGTTCAAAGGCGGCTAATTCCGGCAATCCCAGTGCTGACAAGGGGGGGACTGGAACAGTCTCAACGACCACCACCCTTGTCGCGGCCAGGAACTGAAGCGTATAGAAATCGGGTAGTCGCCTAAAACCAAAACTGGCCACCGGCCGGGTCTCAGCAACATGGGCGGCTAGCGTGGATTCAACCCAACTGACAATGTCCGGCATCTTCGACAGAAGCTTCTCGACTTGGATATTGCTCATGTGGTGAGTTCGGCGACGAGGGCGGAGAGGAGGTTCGCGGCGGTGGCGCGGGAGGCGGCGAGCTGCGTTTCCAACGCGTCCACCAAGGCCATCAGTTGCTCCACTTTGGCCACGATCCGGCGTTGTTCGGCGAGGGGTGGAAGTGGTGCTGCAAAGTTTCGCAGAGAACCAAGCGGAATAGTCGGCTGTGCTGTGCCGGTTGTGCTGGCTGAGGCTTGGTTGTAAGCGAGTGGAGACCGAAGCACGGCCATCAAGAATCCGACATCGACGGATTGCGGAGGTTTGAGAATCGCGATGTGCCGCTGGACACAGAATGGCCGATCACTCTCGACGAGCGCTGGGCGACCGTAGGTTGCTCCCACGATGGTGTAGAGGATGTCGCCTCGAATCGGGCGTCGGAAGTCTGCCAATCCTCGATAGTATGAATCGGGAACGAATCGGCTGCCCTCAAAATCAAGTGTGCCCGTCGTGATGTTGCCGATTGTGAGGAAGGCAATGCCGGTCTCCGATTTCGGTGGCGGCAGGTGGTCGCCGTCGGCGACGGCATTGAACATCGAACTCAGCCTGCACCATTTCCAAGACGAAGGAATCGCGAATGGAGCCGAGGAATCGTCCAAGGGTTCCCCGACCGGTGCGCGGAATTTATGCGCCACAGCGAAACGCCGCCGCTCACTTTCCAGCTTCACAACAAGCTTCTCCGCCGGTTCGTCGTTGGGGTCTTGGGGGACGAGTTTGCCTTGGACGGCGAGGGTGAGAATGGATTTGCGGAGGTCGGCGGGGGGGATAGCGTAGGACGGGTGGAAGAGGAACGGGAGGTTGGCTGGGGTGGGCGCGTCGGCAAAGCGGGCCAGCGACGCGCGGGCGAGCGCGGCGTGCCGCGTCTCCCGTTCCTGCTGCTGCGCCTCCAGCCGATCACACAACGCCATCAACTCATCCACCTTCGCCACGATCCGCTTCTGCTCGGC
>CAINDV010000374.1 GCA_903847485.1 uncultured Verrucomicrobiota bacterium | reverse complement strand
CGTTTTCCCGCGCCGCACATCCTGACGCAGCTTGAGGTGTTCGACTGGCTGATGGCTCGGCAAGACCCGAAAGTCTCGCGCAATCCACCCGGCTTCCTGGTGCGTGCCATCCAGGGCGGCTACGCGCCGCCGCGCGATTTCGTCAGCCGCGCCGAGTGTGCCCGGCGGGCGCAGGCGGCGAATGAGCGCAAACGCCGTGGCGAGGCGCGGCAACGCCAGCGGCAGGCACAGGCGGCGGCCCGCGAAACCGAGCAGCAAACTGCCATCGCCGGTTTCTGGCAGGCACTGTCGTACGGGGAGAAAACGCGCATGGATGGCGAGGCGCTGTCCAAAGCCACGGCTCTGCAACGCACCCTGTTGCGGCGCGGCGGCAGCGGCGCAGCCGCCTGCCGCACCGCCCTCCTCGAAGGCTACGCCCTGCGCCGGCTCGGTGCGGCGCAAGCCGGCGGAGCAAACGCCGCAGCCAAGGCTGAAACCGGGGAGTTCGCGCAGACTGGCGACCGAATCCGAGTCTTGGGAAAGGGCACCTAACGGCTGGCCACCGGGGCGGAGCCCGTCGGCAGGTCGATCACTGGCTCAGCCGGTGAACCTGCTTCGGAGTTTGCTTTTGGACCCGTGGTCGGCGGGGCGCGGTAGGCACGTACGCGGGCGGCGAAGTCGGCGGGTGGGGCTTGAATGAAGCCATCCAGATGGGCGTCGAAACCGGTGACTGGATTGTCCAACTTGTGGGATGGATGGCTCTGGTTGTTGACCGGGGCGTTCTATCTGCCGAGGCTGGGCGTCTGGCACTGATTTCTTGCGGTCAGGTTGCTGTTTTGGTTGCCGGGACCATGAGGTTTGGCGAGGGAGACGGCACTTGGCTGGAGGGGTTAATCGGATTGGTGGAGCAAGATGATGGTTCCGGCGTTCTGGATGGTGTTTCTGTCGCCGGGGTTGTCGGTTTGCTTGCCAGGTATGATGGTTTGTTCGCCGGGTATGGCGTTTGGTTCGTCAGGAATGATGGTTCTGTCGCCAAGAATGATGTTCTTGACGCCGGATGTGGTGCTTCTGGTGTCAGGTATGGCGTTCTTGGCGTCGGGTTTGATGTTCCGGGCGTCAAGTATAGTGGTTCCAGCGAGCAGTTTGATGGTTGGGGTCAGCCGGTCGGCGGGTAGGAGGTCCAGTGCAGGTAGTGTTAGCAGCAGTCACGTATTCGTATGCCAAGAAGAACCATTCGAGTGGACGTGCCAACGTCGAATCCCGACGACCTCGTCGCGCTGGACGAGAACATCCTTGCCCAGCATGACCGGTTGGAGGCGGTGAAGGCGGGTAGCAGTCCGTTGAAGGCGGCGGACGTCGCGCAGTTGCGCGTCGTCGTCGCCCAAGCCAAACCGGCCCGCAAAGCGGCCAAGGAACACGAGCAGCAGGCGCAGGTGCTCTATGAGCAGGCGGCGCGGCAGCTCGGTCTGTGCAAGGACCAGAACACGCTGACGCCGGGCACCGCGCTGACCTTGACCACGAAGTTCCGCGACCAAATCCTGGCGGACAACCGGGGCACGGAGAACGCGCTGGAGGCGTGGGGTTTCACGGTGGTCGTCGGCACCGCCGCCGCTCCCAAGAAGAAGGCGAAGCCGGCGTAGGAGACGCGGCTTCATTGTTCGGGCCGTGCTTCACGGCCAAGACGCAGCGCGCTTGGGTGACCGGGCGCGCTTTTGGGTTTTTCTTTCAAGGAGAGGCGGCAGCCCGGCTGGCCTTGGCGCGCAAGCAACAGGAGGACCAACTGGCCGCCCAGCGCCGCGAGGCCGAGCTGCGCCTGGCGACCAACCAAATTGAAAATGCCAAGACCACCGTGGCCATCCAGACTGCCGAAGAGGACGCCCGCAAGGTGGAACTGCGCAAGAAGGCCTCCGAGGCGGCCGTGCAAGTCAAGCTAGCCCCCCTTCATTCAAAAGGGTTATTGGCAAATCGGAGGCTACTCGACCGAGCCGAAACCGCTTTCCTTCACCGCCCTGCAAAGCATCGGGGCGCTGGACGACTCCATCAGTGCTCAAGTTCAACTGCGGGCGGCTGTCGCCAGCGACGGCCACCCGCCTTTTTAGCAAAGGAGAAACGTCATGGCTAATTGGTGCTTGAATCGTCTGCAAGTCATCGGCCCCGCCGAAACCGTCGCCCGCTTTGTGGCCCACGCGGTCGGCGGCAACCCGTGGAGCCAACCCCTTTCGGGAGCGCCAGAGGAAGCGCTGAGCTTCCACCGCCTGCTGGCCATCCCGCCCGCAGTTTTGGCGGCCGGTTACGCGGCGGCCGGCTAAGAGTGGGAGCGGCAGCACTGGGGCTGCCAGTGGGGCGCGTGTCACAGCGTGCTGGCCGAGCGATGGGCAGGCGGGGTGTGCTACGAATTCGACACGGCCTGGGGGCCGCCGCTGGCCTTCCTGAAAACCGCCAGCCGCGACTGGCCCGAGTTGGTGTTCGCCCTCGAGTACGAGGAGCCGCTGGCAGGCTTGCAAGGATCAGCGCGCGCCGAGCGGGGCAAGTTGCACGATCACTGCGACGCCCTCTGAACCCACGACCGCGCCGGCACGCGCCGGCGCGGTTTCGTTTGCGGAAGCTGGGGCGGCGCAGGGGTTCGGACGTCCGAACACCACCCCGCCCCGCCGTCCGGTCACCGGGAAAATTTTGCCGCCTCTGGCTTCCGGCGGCGGACAGATGAGCGGGGGCGGCGTGTCCGTCCCCCGTTCATCACCTCTGCCTGACTCCCAACAACCGGCGACCCGTTGACGGGGTTCGGAAGTCTCGCCCGTGCCGGCGCAGGGGCCATGAAGCTTTGCATCGACCGCTGACATCCAACCAAGAACGGGCCGCCAACCGAGCGCCCCCCCCCGTTCCGCCTCGTCGACTAAAAGCTATCCCCGCCGCCAGCCATCCCACGAACAAACTGCCTGCAAGGCGACCATTGCCCACCCGCCCAAGCACCTTCAGCCCCGCCCGCTCCTGCCACCCCCCCCCCAACCCCGCGCAAGCGTCCGCGTTTGTCGGTCTGGGCCGCGCCTGCACAAGCTGCCCCCAATGAACGGCCACCAGTGCCCGGCAATCCGCCGGCTCCAAATCGTCCCGCTCGCCGGCAATCGGCCTGCGCCACTATGTCACACCTGCGCCCCTTCGATCCACCACCTACGCGCAGCGCCCAACCGCCGGCCACAATCTCGGGGGCTACCCCCCGAACCCCTCACACCGGATG
>CAINDV010000373.1 GCA_903847485.1 uncultured Verrucomicrobiota bacterium | reverse complement strand
GGCAAGCATAAGCCATTGGTGGACGCCGCCTTGGACTGGCTGAAATACCCTTCGCCGAAGTTGGTGCCACCCGAGGAGCAGCTGGTCCTGGGGGGCGGTCACATCTGAAACCTGGGGCTGCCGGCACCCCAAAAACGCCGGTCTACTTCGGAATTCGGGTTTCTGGCTATGCACTTGATTCCCCTGCCCTCTGCATCTTGTGGTTGGCCACCCCGTGTTGCGCAACCAGTAGTGCAAGACGTCGGCCAAGGGGAATGAAGTGCATACCCAGATTCGGGTTTAACATCGCAAATCGCGCTCGCTTGGCTCAACTTGCCCGCCGTTATGGGCAAGCAATGGGCAAACGGTTGGCTAGTTCAGGAATCGCCTCCGTTGGCAGCGGGCCGTCGGGTCCTGTTCCACCGCGCAGGCGAGAAGACCGTCGCCCTGTGGCAAGCCGCGCTATGCAGTTCGCTGGCAACGGGAGCGTGCCGACCGAGGGGAAGCTGCGGTCCTACGCGGATGAACTCACCTCACCGCGGCGATTTTCCCACCGGGCTGGAGCGCCGGTTTGCCGGCGGCCTTGCGCGGCGGGTCGTCCAAAGCCGGTGGCAAACCGGCGCTCCGCTTGGGAGGGCGGATGGGCCGCGTTGGAGATGATTGCGGCTCGCCTCCGCCCGGCTGATTTTGGTAAAAACTCCCGGACATGAAATCCGCTCTCAGCAAACGCCGCTCCACCAAGCCCGACCTGGCGGGCCTCTCCCGCGTGCTGCCGGAGATTCAGACGCTGATCTAGGCGTCGCGCCAGCACGTCGTCTCCACGGCGAACCTGACGCTGGTCTGGCTCTACTGGAATGTGGGGCGCGTCGTCACCGTGGACGTGCAGCAGAACCAGAAGCGGGCCGACTACGGCCAAAGACTGATTGAGCAGCTTTCCGCTCGATTGGCGGAAGGCTACGGGCGCGGTTTTACCGCCAAGAACCTCTGGGACATGAAGCGGTTTTATGAGGCCTTCCAAATTATCCAGCCGCTGGCTGGAGAATTGGCGGATGGGAAAGATTATCCAGCCAGCGGATGGAGAATCTTCAGTGGAGACTTTGCCACCAGTGGTGGCCAAATCGGGCGACCGCATTGCTATCTACTTCACCAAACATTCCCACCTCGGCTGCCCAAACTGGCTGGCAGTGCGAGCCTCAGCTTGTAGGCCAGGCGACCGACGCGGGAACACGGTGAAGCGTGGACTCCAAACGTCCTTTACCCGCCGCCCGATTCACTTAGGCTGCGAACCGAACGAAACAAAGACTCCATGACTGCGATACGCGAAATCACCACGGTCAAGCCGGGTGGCAACATTGAGCTTCACCTGCCCGTACTCACGGTGGGCGAGGAAGTCGAGGTGATCCTCCTCGTGCCCCAAAAGCGTCAGAACAGTCAGGGGGAAACGTATTCCTTCCTACAGGTTCTGGAAGACGCCAAACTCGACGGTCCGCCGGACTGGTCCGAGAACATCGAGGACTACCTTCACCACGGGAAGTCCGTATGACAGCGCCCCAGGTCTTCCTCGACACGGCCTACGCCGTCGCGCTCGCCTCGCGCACGGACGAGCATCACCCTCGTGCTCAGGCACTGGCTCAACACATCGCCGATCATCGTGTGCGCCTCGTCACGACACGGGGCGTCTGCCTGGAAATCGGGGACGCGCTCTCGCGCCTGCGCTTTCGCCCGACTGCCATTCGGTTCATGGCGAGCATCGGGAAGCGAACGACCAGGCCGTAACGCCGTGGCGGTCGCACCGCCACAAAGTGAACTCGATTCGTTCGGCGGTTCTGGCTAGCCTGCTAGCCGGGAAGTCAGCGGGTTTCGTGCTTCGGACTTCGTCATTCATTCGTCATTCGTCATTCGACATCGGAGTTCGGGTTAAGTTGGCCGCGCCGCCAGCGGGAGGGTTAGTTCTACCACAATGCCCGGGCCGGCCGCGCGGTTGAGCAGGCGGCACTGGCCGCCGGCCTCGAGGACTAACACGCCGACCATGGAGAGTCCCAGCCCCATGCCGGGAACTTCGCCAGTGTGGTCCTTCTCGCCTTGGTAATAGGGGGTGAAAGCCAGCTCCCGCTGCTCCGGAGTTAGGTTGACGCCGTCATCCGTCACGCGAAGGAGTAAGTGGCCGTCCGGTGCCGGTGTTAGCGCAAGGGCGACGCGCGGGCACTTGGCAGGATGGAACTTCACCGCGTTATTCAACAGTTCCCCCAGAATGGTTTCCATGGTTGCGGGGCTGAGAACCAGACTGGCCCCCAGGAATTGCTCCAACCCGGAAATCGCCAGATGCTCGCGGGGTTGCGGGGCAAAGAGCCGTTCCGCCAGCTCCGGCATTGCGGCGATTAGCAAGCCCGGACCGCGGGTTGCCGGGGCGCGATCCATACTCTGTAAGACCTCCGCGACCGCCGCATTCAGCCGCTCACCACTTGCCAGCGCTGCCGTCAGAAATTGCGCGGCTGTCTCCGGCGGCAAGGTCCCCAGGTCGTCCTTTAGCAAGCTGAGGCAGCCCAAGAGTCCATTGAGTGGCGTGCGCAGCTTATGGGAAACTCTGCCTTGGAAGGACCAGACCTCGCGCCGGGCAGTTACGGCTTCGGTGCGGTTTTCCAGCCAGATCAGCCGGCGGCCAGCGTCTCCGTCCAACACCCGGACCCGGAGCCAGAAAGCCCGGGCCGTCGGCGTCTCCGGGCGCAAGAGATAGAGAAAACGCTGGGTCGGGTCGTCGGGCAGGGCGTGCCAGCTTTGCCAGAACAGTTCCGGGACGAGCCGGTAGTGACACTGCGCGGCCTCCAGGAACTTACGGCCCACCAATGCGGGCGGCGAGCCAGGAAGGTCCAGCAGTTGGACCGCCCGTGGGTTGGCGAAGCGCACCGCGTCCTCGTGATCTACGATCAAAATGCCGGCGGGAGACTGGTCTACGACCCATTCAAACTCCGCCCGCTGGGCCAGGAGTTGGCGGTAACGGTTTAAGCGGGTAATGCCCTGCACCCGCGTCCGCAGTTCCACCGGGTCAAAGGGCTTGGTCAGAAAGTCATCCGCCCCCGACGTCAAGCCACGCAGCCGAGATTCCCGGTCATCCAAGCCGGTCAGGAACAGGATGGGCACGGCGGCGAGCAGCGGGGTGGCGCGGAGCCGCTGGCACACTTCAAAGCCGTCCCAGCCCGGCATCTGCACATCCAATAGGATCAAGTCCGGCCGGAATTCTTCGGCCAGCCGCAGCGCCGCCACGCCGTCGGCGGCGAACTTGAGGACATAGCCATCGGGAACCAGGAGCGTGGAAAGCAGATCCCAGATTTCCAGCGTATCGTCCACAACGAGAATGCGCGGCTTGATAAGTGATGAGTTAGACATGGCGAGTTATAGGGTAGAGGGTGAAACGTGAGGCGTGAAACGTGAAACGTGAGGCGTTAGTTATGGGGAGTGACTTTCAGAATGATGGGAGACGACGGCAGTTCTCATTTTGGCTTGAAGCGCGGACATTCTTGTCCGCCTGGCGGGTTGTTGGCCCTTCCATCTGGTCGGACATCTCTGTTCGCGCCCCCCAAGCGGACAAGAATGTCCGCGCCCCAAGCCAAAATGAGAACTGCTGGGGAGACGACGGGCGGAGGCTCGGCGCAGCAGGCTGCGGATTTCGGATAGTCGGACAGTGGGATTAGACTCATAGTGCCGGTGAGTCGCAGCCGGCGGACGTTAGTTCCGGGAGCAGAAGCGGCGGAGCCGTCCGCCCGGCGGCCTTAGTGTTCTGGGTAAGAGTCGTGTTCACGGCACCTTTAGAATTATTGCGCAAAGGCTCTTGATCGCGCTGGTAATCCCCATGCAAGTTATGGAAGGCACCCGGGGCCACGGTTGCATCGGTAATGGCCTTGCTAAGATCGAAGAGGGCCTGGACGACGCCCTTGATTTTGGCCATGCCGAGGAGGTAAGTGGGATCGAGGTTCACGCCCCCCTCGGGTGCCGCCTGAATGTCTTCCGTAGTAAGGCTCGTCACTTCCAGCAAGCCGTCCACCACGAGGCCGATGGCGTGGGGCGTGTGGTCGGCCCCGGCCAGTTGCAGCACCACGATGCAACTGTGATCGGTGGTGTCGCCGTTCCGGCCGCCGGGCTTGGCGCGCAAATCCACCAAGGGAATGATCTTCCCGCGCAGATTGACGAAGCCTTTGAGGTAAGCCGGCATTTGCGGCTCCGCCGTAGTCGTCGCCTGCTGGATGAGCTCGCGCAGCTTGAGCACCGAGATGCCATACCTTTCGGTGCCCAAGCCATAGGTTTGGGCGCCCAGGCAGAAGGTGACATACTGCCCCGCCAGCGCGGCGGTATTGGTTCTATGAGGTAAGAAAGTGGCCATAATGTAATCGGGAGTCAGTTGGCGAAAGCGTCGCTGTCTATCTGCGGGTAACCGCCATTCAACTCTACCGACCGTGGCTGCGCCGCGCCCTTCGTCGGCGGCGTGTGCTGATCCTGGCAATCCCCACGGCGAGCCAGCCCGCCAGCCCGTAGATACGGTTTCCAATCGTCCATTGGTGTCTCATAGGTCGTGGCTATATGTGTTGTGTTACCGGCAGCGCGTAGGGATCGCGACGCATACACTTACTTCTGCCGCCGGACTCTCAATGCCGCCTGCCTTACCTTACGGCGGAGCGGACTGATTGTTGAACAGGTTAAAACCCTATTTCTTTTGCGGGAAAACCCGCAGGGGGAGGGGGGAGTGGAAAGGATGAAGGATGAAACGGGAAACGTGAAGCGTAGCAGGGGACGGGCGGAGGGTGGCTGGGGAGTCGGTTGAAGAGTGGCCGCCGATGTAAGGAGGCGCTGGCTTCTGGCTGCGCCGGCACGCAAACACCGGAGAATGTGCGCCTATCTGTGAACTGCAATGTGCTGCCGGCACCTTGCCGGCAGATTGGGGGCGGGGCACGGCCGTTCAGTTAGGGCGGGCGGCTTGGCGTCAGCTCCGTAGGAGCGTCATGTTTATAGCTCCGAAATTGCATGGCCGCAAAAGAACACATAGAGCGCAAAGAGAGGAGCCGGGAAGTCATTTCAGCGAGCAATAATCAGACGGTCCTTCTCGCTTCAGGAACCGCCCGTCCGTTTTTGTGTTCTTTGCGTTCTTTCGCGGCTAGCTTCGGTTTTCGGGTTAAGGCGAGCGCCGTTCAGCGTCAGCTCCGTAGGAGCGTCATGTTTATAGCTGCGTCCAGCTAAGAAAGCCCCAAGCCCCGGAGGGGCGGAATGTGAGATCG
>CAINDV010000372.1 GCA_903847485.1 uncultured Verrucomicrobiota bacterium | reverse complement strand
GGCACGGACTGGCCGACAAAAATGTCGGCGCTCCGCATTGGTGGTGGCTCCGCAGGAGCGTCGCCCTACCACCCTCCGCCGGGGTTCCGAAAGAGCCACTAGTTACAAAAATTAAAGACAGAAAAACTGGGTCCTCTCTATTTTTCTGTCTTCAATTTTTCTGTCTGCTTGTTCCGGCTCGGCCGCGCCGGAGTCTCGGCGTCATAGGTTGGCCCCCGGCACCGCGACACCCGGCTTGGGCGTGAAAGTTACCTCGAACACGGCTTCGGGGCCGGGACCAATCGCCAGCCGCCCCTGAAGCTGGCGGACCAGGTCGGACACCAGTTGCAGGCCCAGCGAACGTTTCTGCCGCGCCGCAAAATCCTCCGGCAGACCCACGCCGGTATCGGCCACGCGCAGCCGGACTTCCGGCCCGCCGTCCACTAACTGCACCGCGATCCGCAGCTCGCCGCGCCGGCCCTCCGGGAAGCCATGTTTCAGACAGTTCGACACTAACTCATTAGTGATAAGACCGCAGGGAACCGCTTGGTCGAGCGTCAGGAAAACGGGGGCCAACTCGAACTGGCACCGGATCGTGTCCGGCGGCGGGGAGAACGCCCGGAACAACTTATTAGTGACTTGCTTGACATAGGCGCCCAGGTCCACCTGCGCGAACTGGCCGGAGCGGTAGAGATACTCATGCAGCAGCGCCATGGCGCGGATGCGGCCTTGCATGTCTTTGAGCACGGCCTTGGTAACGAGGTGTTCGCTCCGGCCCGCCTCCAAGCGCAGCAGACTGGTAATCACCTGCAGGTTGTTATTCACCCGATGATGCACCTCCTGGAGCAGGGCTTCCTTGTCCCGCAAGGTAGCGTGCAAGGCCGCCTCCGCCTGCTTCCGCTCGGTGATGTCCATGGTGTAACCCGCCAGCAGGGTCTTGGCTCCCTGGACAATCGGGAACTTGATGGTGGTATAGCTGCGGCCATTCAACTCCTCCTCCACTTTCAGCATCTCACCCTTGCTTACCACCGCCCAGTCGTCGGCGGTAATCTTCGCGGCCAGGTCGGCCGGAAACAACTCCGCCATGGTCTTGCCCACTACCTCCGCTCCGGAGCGGCCGATCATCTGTTGAAAGTTATCGCTGGCTTGCAGGACGCGGCTCTCGGTGGGTGTAACCGTCTTGATATAGGTGTAAATGGGTGAGTGCCGCATAAACAGCGAGACCAACTCATGACTCTCCCGCAGCGCGGTCTCAACCGCCAGTCGCTCCATCTCTCCGGCCGCCCGTTCAGACACCAGCTTCAGGGTGGCTTCGGCCTCCGCGCGGTTCGCCAGCGGGCGGCGGCTGATGAGCGCGATCAGGCCGATCGGCTGGCCGGTGTGGCTCCAGAGCGTAACGCCGAGGTAACTCTCCGCCCGCAAATCCTGGAGCACCTGGTCGCGCGGGAAGAACTGGCACACGCTGGCGGGGAAGCAACAAACCTGCTGGCCCACCACCTCGCCGCAGGGCGTGTCTTTCAACGCATAAGTTACGTTGTCCTCGAACTTGCCGTCGCACCAGACGGCCACCGTCCGGGCCTCCAAACCGTTCCCTTCGAGACGGTCAATGCAAACGAAATCCATGCCCAGCTCCTGGGCCAGATAGCGCGCCAGAGTGCTAAAGAATGGCTCGGCCACCGTCCCGCTGCTGGTCCGGGCCAGAAAGACCTGCGTGGCTTCCACCCGCTTGCGCTCAGAGATGTCCTCTAACACAGCGACTATGTAAGCCACGCCGCCGTCAGGTTTCCGCACACCCCCCACGCCCAGCCGGGTCCAGATAGCCTGGCCATCCTTCCTGATAAACCGCTTGTCCAGGGCGTAAGTGTCTATCTCACCAGCCAGGACGCGGTCAAACTGTTTGGCGTCGCCGGCCAGATCATCCGGGTGCGTCATCTCTGCCCAGGTCAGGCGGGCGAGTTCCTCCCGCGAATAGCCGAGCAGGGAACAGAGCCGGTCGTTGACTTGGAGCCACCCCTTGTCCACGGAAGTGATGGCGATGCCGTGGATAGGCAATTCAAAGTAGCTCCGGAACCGGGCCTCACTCGCCTGCACCGCCGCCGTCGTCTCTTTGAGCTTGGTGATGTCGGTGGCGTTCGTCAGCACCAAGACCACCTTGCCCGTATCATCTCTGATGGGATTGGCGGTGGCGTAGAAATACAAGCTCTTGTCGGCTAAAGGAACTTCGACTTCCAAAGACTCGCTCTTGCCAGTCTGACACACTCGCTGGGTAACTGCGAAGCGGTTATCCGCGTGCTCCTTCGGGTACACATCCCAGAAGGTCTTGCCGACGAAATACTCCGGGGTATGCCCCAGGGTGGACGCAAAGAGATGATTGGTGAACAGGTAGCGGCCCTCGGCATCCACGCAGAAGATGGCATCGCTGGAACATTCGATCAGGGAGCGATACTTCACTTCGCTGGCCCGCAGCGCCGCCTCGGTCCGCTTGCGCTCGGTGATGTCAGTATTCAAACCCACGAGTGCGGTGATGCGCCCGGCTGGATCCCGGAGAGCATAGGCGCGCAGAAAAATGTCCGCGAGAGTCCGGTCTGGCCGGAACATCTGCACTTCCCCCTGCCACTCGCCGCCGGCCTTGATAGTGTTGAACACTTGTTCCCCGACTCTTCGGTCCACAAACACAGTTTCGGGGGGACACTCCCCGATATTGCCGAACAGGCGGTCGAACGCGGCGTTCTGATAGTAATGTCTCTCTTCGGGGGTGGACATGCCGATGGCGTCGGAGGAACGCGCCACCAGTTCCTGGAACAAGCGCAGATCCGCCTCGGCCCGCTTGCGCTCGGTGATGTCATGGTAATTCCCCAGCATCCCCCGGATGTCCGGGTCGTGCAGGAGGTTGACGCCGGTGAACTCTATCCACTTATAAGTGCCGTCCTTACACCGGTAGCGACATTCCGCGGTGCCGGTCGCGTTCGGGGTCGCTAGGAGAGTGCCCATGAACTTCTGCGCGGCGGCTAAGTCTTCAGGATGCACATTGTCCCAGGTGCTGACGCCTACCAACTCTTCCGGCCGCCAGCCAAACCACTGCTCCAGGTTCGGACTCTTATAGCGATTGATGCCGGCCTGATCAATGACGACGATGACATCCCCAATGTTAGCCACCATCTTGGCATGCCGGGCTTCACTCGCCAACAGCGCCGCCTCCGCTTGCTGGCGCTCCAGCGCGCTTCCGATAGCCGCAGCCACGGTGACCAACGCCACCCGTTCGCCGACGCTCCAATCGTATTCGCCCCGGCATTTGTCGAAGCCGATAAAGCCCCAGAAGTGGCCGACCACTTCGACCGGCACCAGCAGGATGGACATGATGCCCTGCGCTTCCAGAATCGCCCGGTCGCTGCTGGGCAAATCCCGGACGTGTTCACAGGCGACCAACCCCCGGCTGATCCGCGTGCTCAAGTAAGGCGTCACCTGAGCGAAGGGGATGTTTTGCAGCGCCGGATTGGCCAACTCGGGCTTGATGCCCTCGGCGACCCACTCAAACCGATGGCTCACTAAGGTCTCGCCGGTCGCCGCGTCGGTGTGCCGCTCGAAGAGGTAGACCCGGTCCTGCTGAGACGCCTGCCCGATCACGCGGATGGCTTCGGCCAAGGCCGCCGACACATCGCGCTCCGACAGCAGCAGGCGTCCGACTTGGGCGGCGGCGGCCAACAGGACTTCGCGCCGGAGCAGCGCCGCCTCTAACCGCTTGCGCTCGGTAATGTCATGGAAAACGACGAGGCCCGCCGTGATGACGCCGTCGTGGTTGCGGACGGGGGCGGCATTGGCGGACACCCAACGGTTCTCGCCTTGGGCGTTGCGGATAATGACCTCTTCGTCCCGCGTGGTCTCACCTTTCAGAACCGCCCGCGAGAGCGGCAGACTCTCGGCGGGATAAGGCGTGCCATCGGGCCGAAACGTCTGCCAACGGGCGGCATGCTTGGCAACCTCTATCCCGGTCAGGGGCTGGTCGGATCGGCCCCGGATGCCCAAGGCGGCGGGATTGGCCCAGCGGATGGTGACATCCGGCGCGTCCGCGATCAACATGCCGGAAGGCGACTGCGCGATAGCGGCTTTCAGCATGGCCAGGGCCTCTTCTCTTTCCTGCTCCGCCTGTTTGCGGTCGGTGATGTCTTGGAAGGTGCCGACCAGCTTGATTGCCTGGCCGTCCTCCAGCACCGCCGAGCCTTGGGTCCGGACCCAGAGGTGGCGTCCTTTCGCGGTAATGAAGGGCACCTCCAGATCATAGGGTGTGCCGTGGTCCATCGCGGCTTGCACCGCGGCCCGGATGAGTGGCCGGGCCTCGGGGGCGTAAAAGTTGATTCCCTCTTCGACCTCGGCTGACACGTAGGGATAGTCAACCTCAATGAGGCGGCAGGTTTCCCGCGACCAATAGTGCAGTCGGGTCCGCAGGTCCAACTCCCAGCCGCCGACCTTGGCCATGGCACCGGTGCGTTCGAGTAACTCGGCTGTGGTGGCCAAAGCCTGCTGCACGCGGTAACTCTCAGTGACATCGCTGAAGACCAGCACCACGCCCACGATCTGGCCGGCGGGGTTGCGGATCGGCGCGGCACTGTCCGCGATCTGGTATTCCTGGCCGTCGCGGGCCAGGAGCGCGGTGTGATTGGCCAGGCCAATAACTTCGCCGCGCTCCAGCACCAGTTGCACCGGGTTAAGAGCGGGCGCGCGCGTCCGGGCGTTGACGACGCGGAACACGTCCGGCAAGGGCCGGCCGGCGGCCTCGGCCAGTGGCCAGCCGGTCAGGCGTTCGGCGGTGGCGTTCATGCGGGTAATCCGGCCCGCAGTGTCAGTGGCGATCACGGCGTCGCCGATGGAATGGAGCGTGACGGCCAGGTTTTCCTCGCTCAGTCGCAGTAGCTCGTGAGTCTCCTGCTGCGCTAACTCCGCCAGCTTGCGCTCGGTGACGTCTTGGATAGCTCCCGAGAGGCGCTTCGTCTGGCCATTCTCCTGGTGCGCTCTCCCAGTCGTATGCACCCAGCGGTGATGGCCTCTCTTAGTAATAAGTTCCAGTTCCAAGTCATAGGCTTCGCCGTGCTCTATGGCCCGTTGCACCGCCTGGGCAATGATTGGCTGGGAGGCCGGGGCATAGCTGCTTAACCCCTCCGGCAGTGGCGGCTCGGCTTGCGTCAAATCAATTTCAAAGATACGGAAGGTCTCTTCCGTCCAAGTCGGAATCCCGGTAGTTACATCCAGTTCCCAGCCACCGACTTTGGCGATGGTTCCGGTTTCGTTAAGAATGGCCAGACTCTTGTTCAGCTTTTCTTCGGCCTGCTTGCGCGCGGTGATGTCCTGCAGTGAGCCGAACAGACGGGTGACGCGCCCATCGGGCGCCATTTCAGCCAATCCGCGAGCCACGCACAGCCGGGTCGCGCCGTCCTGCCGAATGGCGCGGAGTTCCAGTTCGTAAGGCGTCCCGTCAGCCACGGCTGCCGCGACAGCGTGTTGCAGACGCCGCATATCGTCCGAGTGATAGAGAGTCGAATGGGCACCGAAACTGGGCGCTCCTGCCCGCGGGTCTAGTTGGAAGATGCGGAACATCTCGTCCGACCAGGTCACCCGGTCGGCGGCGATCTCCCATTCCCAGCTTCCGAGGTGAGTAATCTTCTCGGTCCGCGCGAGCATGACTTGCTGGCGCTGCACCGCCGCCTCGGCTACTTTGCGCGCGGTGATGTTACTCAGCACGACGCGGCCGACGGGCTGGCCCGCCGCGTCCAGCGCGGCGGTGGCCGTCAGTTGCGCCCAGAAGGCGGTGCCGTCTGCTTTCACCATCCGCAGTTCGTACGCCTGCAGGGTGCCGGTGGCCATGAGTTTCTGGCGGTGCAGGTAGTAAATATCCTGGTCCTCTCGGAAGATGAACTTGGAGAGCGGCCGCTGAACTAGCGCGCTCCGCTCCACGCCCAGCAAGGTGGCGGCGGTAAGGTTAGTCTCTAGGATAAATCCCGACTCGCTGACGGTGACATAGCTCACCGGCGCTAAGTCGTAGAGATCGAAGTAACGTGTCCGGGCAGCGTCCAGTTCCGTCTGCGCCTGGCGCAGGTCCTCGTTCTGCATCTTTAGCTTGACCTGGTGCCCTCTTAGCTCTTCCTCCGCCTGCCGGCGCTCGGTGATGTCTATGAAGGAAACCAGCACTCGGGATAGGTTGTGGGCGTACTCCGGCGGCACGGACAGGGTAAGGTCGAGCTGCCGCGGTTCTCCCCGACTATTCACAATGGGCACCTCAGCGCGGAACGTCCGCTGGCCCTCGGCCAGGGCGATAAGTTCTTGTGCGAACTCCCGGAGGGATGCTTCCGTAAAGTAAGGCGCTAAGTTCTTGGGCAGGTTAGCCGCGCTTTCGGCGCCGAGGAGTTCTATGCTCCGCTGGTTGACGGCGACGATCCGCACCCGCGCCGCCAAGGCGGCCACCTCTTCGGGGTGTTGGTCAAAGTAAGCGCGAAAATCAGTCACGCCGGCCTGGCGCAATTCATCAAACCGGGACTTAGCTCCGGAGAAGTCTTCTTCCCAAATGGCAATGGGCGATTCGTCAAAGATGGTGCGAAACCGGGATTCGCTTTCCCGCAACCGCGCCTCCGCCCGCTTACCCTCAGTGATGTCATCCAAAGCCACGACGACATGCCGCTGGCCGGCGATCAGGATAGGTTCGGCACCTACTCGGAGCCAGACCTTCTGCGGGCTACCGTCCCGGAGTAAGTCCAGCGTCAGTTCCGCCCCGCGCACGGCGGCCCCGCCGGCCAGGACACTCTCCACTCCCTGGCGCAGCGGACAGAGCCGGCAATCGGGCGCGTAACCGCAGCCCCGGGGATCTTCCGTGCAGTGGACGCAGCCCAGGACGTCGCCGTGCCGTGGTGGGTGTGTAGGCACTAAGTCGTTACCATTCAGTTGGTGGTAGAGCGAGGCTCCGGCCGAGCCGTGCTGGGCTGGTTCAAGGGGGGCATGGTGGGACAGGCTGCCAGCCTGTTCGGGCCGCACAGGCTGGAAGCCTGTGCCACTAGGCTGCCGCTGCTCCCCGTCGGACGCGGCGCGGCCGGAGCCTTGCCCTACCACCGGCGGCGTAGCTACGACTAAGTCGCCGACTGCCAGGACGGCGGCGGCGGCGTTGCGCCGGACAACATTCGTCTGGTCATCCAGCACCAACATAGCCACCGGCGAGGCGTCAAAGATGGTGTCGAGCTTGGTGGTCTCCGCTTGGAGGGCGGCGGTGCGCTCGGCCACCGCGCGCTCCAACTCTTGTTTGTCGGCGCGGAGCGCGTCTTCGGCGACCTTGATGCGCACCATGGCGCGGACATGGGCCGCGAGCGCAATCGCCTCGATGGGCTTGTTAATAAAGCCGTCGGCGCCCAAGCCCAGTCCCCGGACTTGGGTGGCGGCATCCGGCTGCTGGGCGGTCAGGAAGATGATGGGGATGTGGCGGGTAACGGAGTAGTTCTTGAGCATCTGGCAGACTTGGAAGCCGTCCATGCCGGGCATCTGGATGTCCAGGAGGATAGTATCGGGCTGAAAGGTCAGGGCTAGTTGGAGGCCGGCCATGCCGGTGGTGGCGGTCTTAATGTCACAGTCCGCCACGTAGGACTTGAGCATGGCGGTAATGGCGATCAGGTTGTCTTCGCGGTCATCAATGGCGAGGATTTTCATAGGAGACTAGAGGGGGAAAGCGGAAAGCAGAAAGCAGAAAGCAGAAATGGGTAAGTGATAAGTGAACGGTCCTGCCAAGTAGGGCGACATCGGTAGGGCGACATCGGTAGGGCGAGGCTCCTGCCGAGCCTTCGGCGGCTGCCGCCCAGACCGGCTCGGCAGG
>CAINDV010000371.1 GCA_903847485.1 uncultured Verrucomicrobiota bacterium | reverse complement strand
CCTGCCGAGCCGTTCAGAGGATCATTGCCGCTGCCGTTGAGGCTCGGCAGGAGCCTCGCCCTACCACGACAGGCGTTTTCATACACGCTCTTACTGCGCCCGCACCCGGAAGACCTCCATTTTGTTAGTCATCGGCAGAGTCACACTCTGCTGGCTGGTCGTTGCCACACTGTTCCAGGAAGTCACCGGCAGCGCGTCCGCCTGCTGCACCACGAACGGCGGCACGCCGCCTTGCCAGGTCAGTCTCACATTGGTGTCGGCGCGGGCGATTGTCACACGGACGGCGTTGGTCACGGTGAACACCGCTGCGTCGTAAGCCACGGCGTGAACGCCATCGTCCGCGCTTAGCCTCAGCGTGTAGGTTCCCGGCGTGCTGAAGCTCGCCGTCGTGTTGGTCTGCGCGGCATTGCCGAAGGTCACGGTGCCTGGGCCAGAATAGAACTTCCATTGCACCACCGGCGGCGTGCCGGTGTAACTCACCGCGCCCTGTAGTTGGGCCGTTTGAAAGACTGGCAGAGCTTGGTCCGGCCCGGCATTCGCCGTCGGTGCGCCCGGTGAGCGCGGCCCCTCATCCGGCCCAGTGGCTTGTATGACTTCAAACTCCGTGACGCCTATGCTGGAGATATGGTCGAACGCGCCCGCCGGCCAGCGGTCGTCCGGCGTGATGGAGATAGAGAAAAAGTTCCCGTTGTCCGCCACGAGCGCGCCGTATTTCTTCAGGCCAAGTAACAAGGCTCTCTCCTGCTTGGTCCAGTTCGCCGGGATCACGAAGCCCGCCTTGAGCCGCAGCCGCTGGCCCATCATGGGCAGGTTCACGTTCGTGTTCGCGGACGACGCGGCATAGTGCGTCGCGGGATAGAGATAGTTACGGTAGCGTGTGCGTTTGACCACGATACGGCAGGCGTGCTCAACCATGCCGCGCTCACCTTCGTCGAAGCGCACCAGCGCCGGAAACATCGGCAGGCCCGCCGCGTCGCCGGAGGTCCAGCCCGCCGGGCGCAGGCCGTTCGTATTCAGGTTGAAGAGCGCGCCGTTGGACGCCTGCCAGTTGGTGCCGGAGAGCAACGCCTGCCAAGTCTCCCACACAGTTCCGCTGCCCGGTTGCACGACGATAGAATGGCGGTCGCCGCCGAGGCCGAGCGCGTCCTGCTGCGCTTCCGCGAGTGTCTCGCCACTGGTTTCCGTGGGCCAGCCTTCAACCGGCATGGTCGCCGGGATAGGATAGCGTCCGTAGGGCGAGGCACCGCCGTTCAAGTCCGACTCATCGGGATAGTCCACGAACTGGATGGGCACCAGCGGCTGGTTGTCCGGCGCGAGCACAAAGTTCATCTCCTGAAACAGCCGCAACGTCCGGCGCGACGCCAACAGGTCAGCGGAGATTTGCGCAATCATCGCGTCGGAGTTAATCAGCACTGACCGGCGGGAGATGTCTTCATTCCAGGGATTAGTCACCGGGAAAATCTGCATGGCAGAGACGACCGCGTCGGCGTTAGTGGTGTTGAACAGTAGGGCATTGGTCACCACCAGCAATGGCCCGAGTATGCGACCGTCCTGATTGATCCGCTCCGCGCCGCTTAACCGGGCTATCCCCAGCACCACCAGCACGCACACCGCAACGATTTGTTTTAGCATGGGGTAAAGCTAGGCCGCCTGAGCGCAAAAGTAAATCGGCGCGGGCCGCGTCATCTTGCTGAACTCGGTGGCCGCCTGCTTAAAGTGGTCAGTTCTTGATAATGATTCGGCTGAAAAACCTCCGCCCAGTCTTTCGGCTGGCGGGCGGGTCGCGCACTGATTGTTCCGGCCAGGCCCATGATTCCGCTTGTGTCGAAGGCTCGTTGCGCGTAGTCAGAGCCATGCGCCATGCCATTCGAATCATCAGAAATAGTATGAACTCTCGTTCCTTCCGCTTTGTGCGGCTCGGTGCCGCCTTCGCATTCTGCCTAAGTCTCCCACGCCTTTGGGCGCAGGACACAACCCCGCCCGCCGTCGCGATCACGACGCCTGCCGATGGCGCAACCATCGCCGCGCTCCCCACGGTCAGCGGTTGGGCGACGGATGACTCCGGCACCGTCAGTAGTGTGACGTTCTCGCTGCACGAACTGGACCCCAGTGGCGACGCTGGCCGCTATTGGAATGGGGTCGCTTGGCAGGCTGCCGTGTTCAATCTCGCCGCCACCCGCACCGGGACAAACTGGGCCAAAGCAGCCGGCGTCACCTTGCCCGCGCTCAACAGCGGCATCAGCTACGAGATCAGCGCCCGCGCCCTCGATCCAAACGTCAACGTCGGCACTGCCACGGTCACCGTGACGCGCGCCACGGACACGCTGACCTGGGATCCCGGCGCCACGCACCTGGGTACGCAGGTGAAAACGCAGCCGCACACGCTGGGCGGGCCGTTCATCTTCAAGATCGTCACGGACAACACCACCGTCGGCGGCTGGCGTTCCGCGCTCAACGTCACCGGTGGCGAGGCGAACCTGTTCCTGAGCAAAGGAACTCCACCCACGCAAGCCAGCCACGACTTCGGTTCGACCCGTGCCGGCTCGGATGGCTGGGTGTTGCACCCTTCGCAGTTCAACGCCAGTGAGGATTGGTATTACCTCGTGGACGCGACTGCCGGCGCGACGTGGAACCTCGTCAGCGGCGAGCCATATGTAATCGACCAGGGCGACCTGCCCGGCCCGGCGGCCAGCGGCACGACCAACGTCACGATGGGTGCCGAGGGCTGGCGCTTCTTCCGCACCACGCCGCCGTCGGGCACGCTCGCCTGGCAGCTCTGGCTCAACGGCGCGGGCAACTCCCTCTTCGTCCGCAAGGATTTCATACCACTGACGAGTGGTTACGACAAGCTGCAAGCCGCCGCGTTGCTCGTGGTGCCGGATTACTTGCAGGCGGATGTCTCCTGTTTCGTCGGCGTGCCGGGCAATCCTGGCCAGGCACTGAGCTTCACGAGCAAGCAGCAGCCGGTTGCTGACATTCCGTTCAACTTCACCACCAACTCGGCCGTGGTCACCGGCTTTCCTTACCGGACCTATCGTGTCGTCGTCCCAATTGACCAGATCGCTTGGGAAATCCGGGCCACGCAGGTCGCGGGCGACCCGAACGTCGCCGCGCGTCGTGGCAAGGTGCCGAACGAGTGGGACAACGACGCCTTCTCCGACGTGCCCGGCAGCGTCGAGGACAGCTTCACGCTCGTGCCGCCGTGGCTGAGTGACGGCACGTATTACATCACGGTTTACAGCGGCGGCAGTCACACCTACAACCTGCGCAACGGTGAGCCGACGATCACGCCGCGGGTGTTCATCGGCACAACGACCAATGACGCGCCGAGCCGCGCGGGCTGGCGGTTCTATGCCCTGACCAACAACACCGAGCAAATCGGCTATCTCGGCTGGGAACTCGATTTGTCCAATCACGTCGCTGACACGGAAATCGCGCTGCGCCGCAATGCCGTGCCGGGCCGCTGGAACTACCGCTCCGACGGCTACACTTACTACAACTCCGGCGCGGTGGATTACTCCGGCACCAGCGGCTTCCTCCAGCGCCCCGGCCACCAGGCGGACATCTGGTACATCGGCATTTATCAACCGCTCACGAACCTCGGTGCCTTCAGGCTCACGACTCGCGCCATCCCGGCCCCGACTGTGACGTTCAACACGAGTGCCACGGACGTCGCTGGCCTGGCGAATGCGCGCTGGACTTACTTCCGCGTTGACGTGCCCGCTGACGCCGAGGGCTGGTATCTCCGGCTCACGAACGTCACCGCCGGGATCCCGCAACTGGCCGTGCGCCGCGATCTTTTGCCCGACGCGGTCGATGGCTGGCTCTATGGCCACGAGTGGCCCAGCGGAGCGCAGGTCGCCCCCGGCTACGATTACACCGGCCTGCATTACCGCGCGGACGGTGCCACGGAATACGGCCAGGTCTTCGTCGTCGGCCGCAGCAATGCCGTGCAGGCAGGCACCTACTATGTCGGCGTGCGCTCGGACAGCGGCGAGACGAGCTTTCGCCTCAGCAGTCGCGGCATTGGTGCCAGTTATGCCATCGGCGTCAGCAACCTCAACTTCAGCGGTGTTGGGAGCAAGGTAACTAACTCCGTCGGACTGCCCGGTCGCGAAGCCGCCTTCTACCGCCTGGTTGTGCCGTCGAATTCGCCGAACTGGCTGGTGCGTCTGACGCCCACGGCCGGCGAGGCATTGCTCGGAGTGCAGAAGGATTACCTGCCCAGCATCCAGGTTGGCGCCTATGGGAACACCCACGACACCTATGGCAAACTCTTGCGCAAGGTCGGTCGCGAGCACTATCTGCTGCTGCCCTCGGAAGGTTCCGCCACCCTCGACAGCGAGACCAACTACCTCGCGGTCGTCAGCCAGGGCGTCACTCCCGACTACGACAACTCACGGCTCGGCATTGGCTCCGCCACCTACGTTCTGGAGAGCCTCGGTAGTCTCGCCGTGAACACGCTCGGCACCGGCGCGCTACCGCCGGTTGGCGGCGGGCCGCTCACACAGCACGTCACGCCCGAAGGAGGCCAGGTGACACTCTGGAAATTCACCGTGCCTGCGGGAGTCGAGGCGATGCAGGTGCGTCTGCTCAACCGCAGTGGCAATCCTTCCTTTACGCTGCGTCCCGGCACCAATGCCCCCTATCCCCACGTGCCAGCTTATTACTACGGTGATAACTATGGTGCCGATGGCGGTTGGTTCACCGGCCGCCGCGAAGATCATTCGATGCTGACCTGGGCCAATCCCACCAATGGCACCTGGACCATGACGCTGAAAGCCGAGGACGACGACGGCAACTATCCCGCCGTCGCGTGCGACGTGGAGATCGTGGCGATGGCTTCCTCCAGCCTCAGCTTTAACGTCGGCGTCACCAATGTCACTGGCCACGCGACGAACGCCTGGCGCTACTACCGCGTCACGGTGCCCGCCGGCGTGCTGGGCTGGGATTTGCGGCTCACCAACGTCACCGCTGGCGTGCCCCGCATGGTCGTGCGCAAGGACCTGCGGCCCGATTCGTTCGACCAGTTGGACCTCAGTTGGGATTCCTGGGGTTACGGTGGACAGTATCCAGTCAGCGGCGATTGGACGGCCCGGGGTTACAACGAGGATGCCACCGAAAACACCGGGCGAGTCGTCGTGTTCGGCATGGGGAACCCGCTCACCAACGGCACCTACTACTTCGGTGTGTTCAACAGCGGTTCCGAGAGCGCAAACTACACGCTGATCAGTCGCGGCATCGGCACGGGCTACGCCATCGGCGTATCCAATCTGGCGTTCGCCGGCGGCACGCACGTCAACACCACCGGTCTGCCCGCGCGCGAGGCCGCATACTATCGCGTCGTCGTGCCCTCGAACGCGCCGAACTGGGGCTTGCGCCTCACGCCCGCTGGCGACGGCGAAGCCATGCTGGTCGTGCAATCAGGCCTGTTGCCGCCCAGCTTTGCGCTCTGGAACTGGCCAGGACAGCAGATGCACAAACCAGGCAAGGAGTTCTACACACGCCTCGCGCCCGAGAGCAGCCCGACGCTGGATCCGGGAACCAATTACATTGCGGTCGTCAGCGAAGGCGTCGCGCCAGCGGACGACTATCACACCGGCGCTAGCAACGTGACCTACACGGTGCAAAGCCTTGCTTTGCCCGTCACCGATCTGGGCGTGTTGCCGGTGGACGGCCCTCCGATCATCCGCCACGTCGCGGCGGAGGGCGGCGAAGTAAAGCTCCTCCGCTTCCGGCTCACGAACGCCATTCCGACGATTGAAGTGCTGTTGAGCAATCGCGTGAACAACCCGGTGCTCAGTGTCATCCCCGGCACAAACTCGCCAGTGCCGCAACTGCCTTGGTTCTATCCTTACTACGGCGTGGCGGGCGGCCACGCCAGCGACATACAGCAAGACGCCACCCTCGTAACGCTAGCCAACGTCGCCGCTGGCAGCTATTCGCTGACCGTGCTGGCCACGGCCGACAGCGGTACCTTCACGAATGCCGAGGCCGGCCTCGTGCTCATCCCGCGCGGGCCGATACCACTGGATTACACCAACGGGTCGGAAGTCGTCTCCAGCCAGTCGCCGCAAGCTTGGCGTTTCTTCAAGGTCATCGTGCCCGGCGATTCCGAAGGCTGGGAGCTGCGCGTCACTGGTATCAGCGGCGGCTCGCCGGTGCTTTCCATCCGGCGCGACACCCTGCCGCAGAGCGGCGGAGCCGGCATTTTCATCCACGGCACCACCTGGCCCAGCGGCGGACAACTTGATGCCGGGTCCGATTGGACTGGTTTGGGCGAGAACGATGGGTCGAGTTCGTCGGGTCGCTATTTCAGCGTGGGCCGCAGCAATCCGCTTGAGCCAGGCGTGTATTACGTCGGCGTCCGCAACGCCAGTTCGAGCGACGCGACCAGTTACACGCTTTCCAGCCGCGGCGTTGGCGGTGCGGGCGGCATCCCGATCACGCCACTGGCTTTCGCCGGAGGTAGTGTTACTCCCGCGCCGCTGGCGGCGCGGCAACTGGCTTACTACAGAGTTGAAATACCCGCCAATGCCCCAAGCTGGCGCTTGCGCCTAGACACCTCCGCCGGCGGCGACGCCCGGCTCGTCGTTCACAAGGACCATGTGCCCAACGTGGAGAACGCGCTTATTCCCTATGCCGCGAGCAGCACCGGCAAGGGCCTCGCCAAAGCCGGCAACGAACATTATGTCCTGCTCCCCGACGAGAGCCTCACGACCATTGCCGGCGGCACTTACTATCTGGCCGTCGTCAGTGACGGCGTGAATCCGGATTATGGCACCAGCCGCATCGGCACCGGTGACAGCACCTTCACGCTGGAAAGCTTCGCCTTGGTGTCCGTCACCGAACTCGGCCTGGCGCCCGCGCCCGGTTCGATGATCTCCAGCAACGTCACGCTCGAAGGCGGCGAGACCAAGGCCTTCCGCTTCCGCGTCGCCGGCGGCGTGGACTGGGTGGAATTGCGCCTCGCCAATCGCAGCGGCAATCCGGCCCTCGCCGCGCGTCCCGGAACGGAGTTGCCGCATCCCGGCGTGCCCGTGTCCTACTACAACACGTACGGCGCCGATGGCGGCTGGGTGAGCGGACGCCACGAGGACTTCGCGTTTCTCACGCTAGTCCGGCCCGACGCGACGAATACCTTCACCGTCAAGGCAGAGTCTTCGAGCGGCGCGTATCCCGACGCGGCGGCGACCATCGAGATTGAGCAAAAGGTGCCCGGCTCGCTCGCCTTCTCCAACGGGGTCGTCTCCGGCGTGCTCGCCAATAACCAGCGCACGTTCTACCAAGTCATCGTGCCGCCGGGTCAGATCGGCTGGCGCCTCGACCTCACTGCGACCAACGGCACCCCCACGCTCCGTGCCCGCAAGGACTTGCTGCCTTCCGACGACGAGCCGGCGATGTCCTTCGGCGGCCCGACCGTCATTCTTTCCACGCCGTTCCTCGAGGCCGGCACTTGGTATGTCGAGGTCAAAGGCGGCGGCATCACTGACTTTACGCTCACCAGCAATCCGGTGCTGCTCCAGCGGCCCGCGTGGGCGATGCCCGCTTACGGCGCACCGGTGACCACGCCCGGCCTGCCTGCGGGTGGACCGGTGTTCGCCGACACTGGCTACGGCATCAACGGCGTCGCGTTGCCCGGCGACCAAGGCACCGACCTCGGGCAGGGTGACTTCCACTTCTACGCCTTCACCGTGCCCGCCGGGAACGTCGGCCTGCTGCGCGTCGAATCCCTCGCCATCAGCGGGAACCCCGACGTTTACATCCGGCGCGGCGGCGTGCCGACTTTTGACCACACCGAATACGGCTACTACGGCGCGGCGCTGGTGGATTACCAACTCGTGGGCACCGGCACGGAATACGGAAACTTTGTCCCGCTGGATGGCCGTACCGAAACGCAGCTCGGCACCGGCACCTGGTACGTCAGCGTCCGCGCCAACGGCTCGAACGTGCGCTACCGGCTCAAGCTCTCCACCGGCACGGTCACCCCGCTAACCAGCGGCAGCACGCTCGGCGGCCAAGTGCTTGCTGGCAATGACTGGCTTTACTACCGCATCGCCGTCGCGAGCAACGCGCCCGTCAGCTTCACCGTCACCTACAGCCAGCAACAAGGCGACTTGGAGTTGTATGTCCGCGACACTGTGCCGCCCGGTGAGCCGTTCGATCCTTACGTGGGCTACCGACGCTGGAGCCGCGACACCAAGAACGGCGGACCTTACCCGGATTTCCCGGAGCCCGGCAGCTACACGCTGACCACTCCCACCCTGCGGCCCAACACGGCCTACTACCTCGGCTTCCGTGCGGCGGGCGGAGATGCCACGTTCAATGTCAGCCTCACCGTCAGCCCGCAGACGATGGACGTGACCAACAACCTCGCGTTCTACGGCGGGACCAAGACCATCCTGATGCCTGCGCACAGCATGGCGAAGCTCCGCGTGCCGGTGCCCGCCGATGCCACGAGCTGGCGGCATATCAGCACACACTCCGGCACGGTGGTGGTGTACCTTGACCAAGGCACGCTGCCTGATCTCAGTATCCCGTTTAGCATCTGGAACAGCAGCAGCGCGGCAGATAGTCAGTTGGTGCAATACCTCTACGGCTGGCCGTGGGTCGCGAACCAGCACTACTTCTTCGTCGCCACTAACACCTCCGGCTCGCCGCAATCCCTGACCATCAACATGGACGGCCGGAACGCTGTCACCGACGACACCGACGGCGACGGCCTGCCGGATGGCTGGGAACTCCTCTACTTCGGCAACCTCAGTCAGAACGGTTACGACGACACCGACGGCGACCTCGTTACCAACGCCACCGAGTTTGGTGAAGGCACAAACCCAAACAACTCCGGTTCATTCCGCCCCCGCTTGACCGTGACGTCGGTCGGCAGCGGCAGCGTGGTGATCGAGCCGAATCTGCCGAGCTACGCCATGGGCCAACTGGTGACACTCACCGCCGTGCCCGACGCCGGACAGTTCTTCAACACCTGGAGTGGCAGCGCCACCGGCGTTGTGAATCCGCTCAGCTTAACCATGAGCGGACACAAAACCATCACCGCCAACTTCAGCGGCGAAGCCACGCCCCTGGTCTTCACGAACACCACCCTCACCGGCACCGGCCATTTCGCGGCGACAGTCATCGGCCCCGCCGGCTCGGCGCTGGTCGTGCTTGGCTCGCCCGACCTGTCCACCTGGCTGCCGCTCGTGACCAACGCGCCCTTCACCGGCACGTTCGACTTCACGGACTCGGCCCAGGCGACGCGGGCGCAGCGCAGCTACCGCGCCCGGCTCGATCCCTAGCCTAGCGCAGTCCCTTCGCGCTACGCTTCCTGGTCATGCAAGCCCGCGGCTGATTGCGCCGTCGCTCGCTTTCATCGCCCCTTCCTTTCCGGTTGTATTTAGCCCCGCCAGGCCCCACTCTGATGGCTCACATGAATAGAGTTGTGCCGATACTTCTGGCCGCGAGCTTCGCTGGCTTTCTCACCAGCCACCTTCGCGCTGAAAACGAAGCGAGCAGCCTGGAATGCCTCAAAAGCGCCAGGTTCCTCGCGCCCATTGATTCTCCGGACCACCGCAAGTACGCTCCGGATCGCGGCGTCCAGCCGCTGCACTTGGCGCTGGACGTAACACCTGATTTCAAACAGCGCACCATCGCTGGCCAGGCGACCCTTAAGTTTCAGGCGCTGGTCAAGCCCGTCCAGGAAGTGAGGCTCGACGCGGTGGGCCTCAACGTGGTTTCCGTCACCTCTACGGAGAAAATCCAAGCTTACCAGGTAACCGATGATGCGCTCATCATCACCTTTGCCGACCGCATCCCGCCGGACAAACAAGTCAGTGTGACCATCACCTACTCGGTCGAGCCCACGGAAGGGATTTACTTCCGCACGCCAGAGATGGGGTACAAAGAGGGAGATACGCATCTGTTTTCGCAAGGAGAGGAAATCGAGGCGCGGCACTGGTACCCCTGCTTCGATTCGCCTAACGACAAATTCACCTCCGAGGTGACTTGCCGTGTCCCGGAAGGGATGACGGTGATCTCGAATGGCCGGCTGCTCTCGCGGGAAAATGACCCCGCCACGGGGCTCGTCGCCTTCCATTGGTCGCAGGAGAAACCGCATTCTAACTACCTGATCACACTCGTCGCGGGTTTCTTTAAGAAGCTGGAGGACACATACGGCGAGGTTCCGCTGGCGTTTTACACACCGCCTTCCGAGATCAACGAGGCCGCCACTTCCTTTAAGGGCACCGGGGATATGATGGCCTTCTTTGAAAAGGAAATCGGCGTGCCATATCCTTGGGCCAAGTACGACCAGATTTGCGTCAATGATTTCGTCGCCGGCGGCATGGAGAATACCAGCGCGACGACGCTTACCGACGGGACACTGTTCACGGCGGCCACCGAGAACATTCACACCAGCGAAGGATTGATTTCGCACGAACTGTCGCACCAATGGTTCGGCGACCTCATCACCTGCAAGGACTGGAGCCACACCTGGCTGAACGAGGGGTTCGCGACTTATTACGAATCGCTCTACACCGGCCACAAGCACGGGCGCGACGCGATGCTCTACGAGCTCTATCAGCGCGCCTGCCAGATCGCGGGCATCCCCGGGGACACCAACGCCATCGTCCGCCGCACTTATAACCGCCCGGGCGAGATGTTCGGGTATCTGTCGTATCCTAAAGGGGCCTGGGTCCTGCACATGCTGCGCGCTCAGCTCGGCGATGACCTTTACCGGCGCTGCATCAAGACCTACCTGGAGCGGCATCAATACGGCTCGGTGGTGACTGAGGATCTCCGCGCGGTCATCGAAGAACTCTCCGGCCACTCCTATGACCAGTTCTTCGACCAGTGGCTCTACCACGCTCATCATCCGGAACTCGAGGTCAGCTACAGTTGGGACGAAAAAGCGAAGCTGGCCAAGGTCTCCGTCCGGCAGGCGCAGCAGCTCGACTCGAATGTATTGCTATTCAATTTCCCGCTCACCGTCCGATTCAAAGGTCCGTTCGGCACCGCGGATCGCCCGATCCAAGTGACCCAGAAGGAAGAGGATTTCTATTTCCCACTGGCCTCGGCACCCGAGATTGTCCGGCTTGATCCAGACTATACGCTGCTGGCCAAAATCAGCTTTCCCGTGCCGGCCCCGATGCTCGCGAAGCAATTGACCGACAAGGAAGACATGATCGGGCGCCTGCTGGCCATTGAACAGTTGGACAAGAAGGAGGGTAAGGATTCGGTCGCTAAGTTGAAACAAACCCTGAACCAGGACGCTTTCTATGGAGTTCGTATCGAGGCCGCCAAAGCTTTGCGCTCCATCCATACCGATGAAGCCCTGGAAGCTCTGCTGGGCTCGACGAAACAAAGCGATGCCCGGGTGCGCCACCAGGTGGCCTCCGACATCGGTGGCTTCTACCGGGAGAGCGCTTACGACTTCGCCCGTCACAGCCTCGACTCCGAAAAGAATCCCGACATACTCGCCACTTCAATTCGAAGCCTGGCCGGTTACGCAAAACCCGAAGTGCATGACGCGCTGCTCAAGTTCTTCGATTCGCACTCCTATCGGAACGAGTTGGCTGACGCGGCCATCAACGCGGCCCGCGAGCAGGATGACTCCGCCTACCTCGCGCCGCTGCTCGAAACCCTGGCTAATAGGGAACCGGAATTCACCAGCCGCGGTTTTGCGCAAGGTCTCGGCGCGCTCGCTTACCTGGCGCGCCATGAGGAGAAGAAAGACCAAGTGCGCGAGTTCCTGATCCGCTATGTCAATAGCCGCAAGAGAACCGTTCAATTGGCCAGCATCAACGCCCTTGGCACGCTCGGGGATCCCAAAGCCATCTCCGTCCTTGAGAAATATGCGACCGCCTCCAGGGAAAGTCGTGAACGCACCGCCGCCGAAAAGGCCATGGCCGAACTGCGGGCCGCCCGCAAGCCGGTTGATGATTTCAGGAATCTTCGCCAGGAAGTGCTGGACCTCCAGAAGGCCAACCGAGACTTGCGCAAGGATCTCGAAGCCTTGAAAAAGAAAGCTGAAGCTCGGGAAGCCACGCCTGCCAGCCCTAAGCCCAACAAGAAGCCGCTCCAGCAGCCGAAGAGCGTTTGGTAGTTACCCTCCGGTGCCTATCCCCTGGGCATCCTTCATGGCGGCCTCTGGCCGGTGTATTCGGAAACAGGTAACTTCGCAAGTAAGTTCGCGTCAGAACAAGCATAGGTCGGCCACATCCACCCGACCGTTGCTCTTTCTGGTGGTAAAGGGTCAGTTCTTGATACTGATTATAAAGGGGGCGGTCCTCACTGTTGACACTGGTTTCAGCCGGTTTCCTGTTCAGCGGGTTATGCTCAGTCAATGCCTCCAGCACTTTGACGGTGTCATCGGCCACCAGTGGTGCGACGGACGGGCGGAGTCCGGGGAAGACGCGGCTGGGGAGCACACCTCGCGGGTCCGGCAGTTGCGGGCGGTAGTCGTCTTCTTCGAGGCAGAACCATTCCAAGCGCGCTTCGGCTAACAGCCAGACCAGGTATTCGCGCACGCCGTTGCGGCAATAGGCCCGCCGTTTGTCCCGCAAGTCAATCGAGGCGGAACTGGCTGCCACTTCCACCACTAACTCCGGCGCGCCGACGGGATAGCTGTCTTCGTTCACACGGCCAAGCCGTAACTACGGCTAAAGCGCTGGGCTATTATCGAACGTCCCTCCGGGACTTGGCCGAACGACTGCAAAAGCGGATTTGCGCCGGAGAGGAGGACCGCTGCAATTCCAAGCTGGCACCGCCGGAACATTCCGCTACACTCTGGCGTCGTCGAGCGCCGCGCTGTAGCGAACGGCTTCGCCACGCAGCGGTGCCAGTGGAACCATGAACGTCAACTCGCAGGCTTTCCGCACCGGCCTTTGGCTTGATTTTGCGAACGGAAAATTTTATGAAAATCACTTGTATCATTGCAGTTTTGGCAACTATTGGACTCGGCTGCCCAATGGGCGCGCAGTCGCAGGGAACTAATCAGCAACCCGGCGCGCCGGCGGTGCCGCCGACAGTGGCCGGCACCGACCAAGCCCCATCGCAAGCTACCGTCCTTTGGGACTCGATTGTAGCGGGCGGTCCTGCCGAGCCGACGCCCACGCCGGGAGGACGCGGCCGACGCGGCGGGCGAAGCGGCGGAGTGGTTGGACAGTTCCGTCGGGCATTGCGCGCCTTGCCGACGGACGATACAATCTTGCGTCCCAAGCTCCGTGAGGCGCTGAAGCAGCACGAGGATGCACTGAGCCAGCTTGCTCACGAACACCCCATCCAGTCGAATCTTGAGAAATCGCTATTGGCTTTCCAGTTAGATGAGATTGCCCGGCTGCCGGTGGAGAAAATCCCGGCGCTGCCGGCCGCGAAGTTCTTTCCCGGAACTGTGCCGGCGGAGGCCGAGCGCGTCACCAAGACAGTCGAGGTCAACACCAGCAAGCCGGGCTGGGACAACACGGGCATTTACTCTCAACCGGAGCGGCCGCACTGGCATAGCACTGGCCTCTACGCCCCGCCCGGCGAGGTGATTACGATCCAGGTCCCGGAAGGCGTCACTAACCAGAGCTTGCGGGTGCGGATTGGCGCGCATACTGACACTCTCTGGCAGTTGGCGACGTGGGAGCGTTACCCGGAGATCAGCGCCGACTGGCCGATCACGAACACCACTACGGCGGCGGCCAGCGCCTTCGGCGGCTTGGTGTATATCGAATCTCCGGTGGCTTGCCGGATGCCATCCTTCTCAGTGCAAATCAAGGGGGCGGTGGCCGCGCCGCGCTTTATCTTGGGTGAGGCGGACCCTGCCGCCTGGCGCAACACTCTCCGTAACCTGCCCGCGCCGTGGGGCGAACTCGAAACCAAGAAGTGCATCATTACGCTGCCCGCCGCCGCACTCAAGAAGGTGGAGGAGCCCGTCGAGTTGACGCAGTTCTGGGACACGGTGATGGATCGGTTTGCCGACCTGGCTGGCCAGCCTTACGAGCGGCACCGTGCGGAACGTTATGTGCCGGACATCCAGATCAGTGCCGGCTACATGCACTCAGGCTATCCGCTGATGACGGGCCTGGACATGAGCGAGGTGTTCGTGGATAGACAGCGAATCATCTCCAACGCCCACGGCGGAGTGTGGGGACTGTTCCATGAAATGGGGCATAATCACCAGAACGCGGATTGGACCTTCGATGGGACTGTGGAAGTGACCGAGAACCTGTTCTCGCTATACGCCTTCGAGAAGATTTGCCGCTCTGACCCACTGGAAGCGCATCCCTCGCTGGCCAAGGGCGCATGGGTCCGGAACATGAACCGTTACTTAGCCGGCGGCGCGCAGTTCGAGCAGTGGAAGCAGGATCCGTTTGTCGGGTTGATCATGTACATCCAACTGAAGAACGCCTTTGGCTGGGATCCCTTTGTTAAGACCTTCCGGCAATACCAGCAGTTGTCCGCCAGTGAGCGGCCGAAATCCGATGACCAGAAACGGGACCAATGGATGGTGCGGTTTTCGCAGACCATCGGCAAGAACCTCGGTCCGTTCTTCCAGGCTTGGGGCGTGCCCACCTCACAAACAGCGCGGGATTCAATCCAGGCTCTGCCCCAATGGCTGCCGGAGAATTTCCCGCCCAAGGCGGAAGTGAAACCGGGCGCTTGAGGCCGGCATGGTCGGCGAATTCCGGGGCATCGCCAACAGCCAGTCGGCGAGCCGTTGAAACGGTTGGGGTTGACCCGGTTTGATGGACACCTTGGGGGGCGTAGAACACCATTGCAAAATCTATGAGCAAACGCATCACCGCCGCCGTCCCCACGAAGCCCGCCGTCCCCGTCGCCGCCGCGCCGCCTATCCACTACGATGAAGCCTTCCAACGCCAGGCCGTCGAGCTGTGGCTGCGCGCCGACCAGCCCGGCACCCAGATTGCCCTGAACTGGGCCTCAGCTACGACCGCCTCAAGGCTTGGAAACGCCGTTACCACGGTGCCCAGGCTCCTGTCCGCGCCGAACTGGCCGCCGCAAACCGCGCCCTCAGAGCCGAGCTGGCCCGCGTGCGCGAACCGCGTGACATTCTAAAAAAACGCTGGGCCTCCTCGCCGCACCGCCGCGCCGCGCTACCAACGCAGCGAAACCATGAAAAACGAGCACTCTGCGGCCCAACTCTGCGCCGCCCTGGACGTGTCCCGCTCCGGCTACCACGCCTGGCAGCACGCCGCCCCCAGCGCCCGCGCCCAGACCGATGCCGCCTTGCCCGTGCCACCCGTGCCGCCGGCCGCATAAGCCAAAGGCAACTGCGGCCAAACAAGGATTTGCTGGCAACTGGGGAAACGCTTCCGCTACGCTCCCGCACTGCAAACGCTGCGCGGGAGCGAATGGCTTCGGTGCGCGGCAAGGCACACGGAAACATGAACACCAAAGCACAAGCATCTGATACCGACCATAAAAAGAATCCCGCTGCTGAGCTTTCCAGCCACGGCACCGAGAAAACCGACGGAACCGGCCGCCTCTGCCGCCGGAGCCTCGCCGTCCACGACCTCGCAGGCGAAATTCACAAGGGCAACCAGGCTCACTCTCTCACGCAGTTTGCTCTAAACTGATTGCAGAAATGCCGACCACACTCGGAAATTTTAATCAGCTCCATGTCTAACGAGAATCCAATCCTAAACAACCCCTACCGCGAGCCGGAGCTACATTACGCGACAAACCTCAATGGCGAGTTGGATTACGATGACGTGGTAAAAAGCCGCCGGCTGTTCAGCGGCACGGTGCAGACGATCCCGGTGCAGCAAAAAGGTCAGCGCGACCTTTTGGAAAGCAATCAAGTCGCCGCCGCCAGCCACGGCGAACACATCATCAACGTCCTGCGCCGCGAGGTGAAAGCATGGCGCGACGGCGGTTACGCCAATTCCACCCGGGTCACGCGCGAGTTGCTGCATTTCTGGTTCAAGAACGAAGAACGCGACTTCACGCAGATGCTCTTCTACGCGCAACAAGAAGCGATTGAGACCGCCATCTACTTGAACGAGATCGCCGAGCGGTCGAACGCCGGCCAGCGAATCCTAAGCGATTTGGAGAAGGCCCAATCTGTCACCGGCAATCTTCCCCGCATTGGTTTCAAAATGGCCACCGGCACGGGCAAGACCGTCGTGATGGGCGCGCTCATCGTCTATCATTTTTTCAACCGGCTCGAATATCGCAACGACGTTCGTTTCGCTGACAACTTTCTGCTCGTTGCCCCCGGCATTACCATTCGCGACCGGCTCGGCGCGTTGCGGGTGGACAGCCGCAGCGGGGTGGAATCAGCGGACTATTACCACATGCGCTTTCTCGTTCCCCCGACGTGGCGGAAAGAGATGCAGCAACTCAACGCCAAGCTCGTCATCGTTAACTTTCAAGCACTCCAACCGCGCACCTTGCAGGGCAACAAGCGTTCGCCGTTCGACGGAAAAATCGGGCGCGATGGCGAAAAAACCGAGGCGAAGGAAGACATCGCGCAGCTCATCCGCCGCATCCTCAGCAAATTCAAGAGCGACTCCCGCCTCCTCGTCATCAATGACGAGGCCCATCATTGTTACCTGCCAAAGTCCGATGACCGCACCGCCGAAGGCGAGGATGCCAAGAAGGAAAACGAACGCGCCGCCGTCTGGTTCACCGGTCTGCTCGAGATCTCGCAGCGTTTCAAAGTCCGGTCCATTTACGACCTTAGCGCCACGCCGTATTACCTCACCGGCTCGGGCCACGATCCTTATTCGCTGTTCGAGTGGGTCGTGAGCGACTTCGGCCTGATCGAAGCCATCGAATCCGGCTTGGTAAAAATTCCCTATCTTCCGTTGTCCGATGACACCCAAGCCATCGAGTTGCCCGTTCTCCGCAATCTTTATCAGCACGTCAAAAAAGATTTGCCGAAGGCTGGCCAGAAAAACAAGCGCGCCCAGGCCAAGGCGGAAGGCGTCGCGCTCAAGGAAGAGCCGCCGCGCCTGCCCGACATTGTCAAAGCCGCGTTCAAACAGTTCTACGAACACTACGAGAAAGAGTATCGCACCCGTTATTTCTCCACCGCAGCCCGCGGCAGCAAGCAGCTTGAAATGGAGGACAACCCGCCGGTCTTCATTGTCGTTTGCAACAACACGTCCGTTTCCAAGGAGGTCTATAAATACATTGCGGGTTACGAACAGACCGACGCGGGCGAAACCGAACCGCCGCAGGTCGTTCCCGGCATTTACGACCTCTTGTCAAATTACGAACCCGGCACGCTCCAGCCACGCGCCAAGCCGCCGACATTGCTCATTGATAGCGACGCGCTCGAAAACTCCGGCCAGATTGACGATGATTTCAAGCGCGTGTTCGCCAGCGAAATAGAAATCTTCAAACGCGACTACGCCCACTTGCATGGACAGGGCGCGGCGGAGCAGA
The DNA here is from genome assembly GCA_903847485.1 of uncultured Verrucomicrobiota bacterium. Classification (GTDB taxonomy): domain Bacteria; phylum Verrucomicrobiota; class Verrucomicrobiia; order Limisphaerales; family JAJXZI01; genus CAINDV01. The sequence goes on along the minus strand of CAINDV010000371.1, from coordinate 5,926 downwards.
TCACCGAGGCCGAAATTCTCCGCGAAGTCGTCAACACCGTCGGCAAGCGCAACGCCCTCGGCTCGCACATCCGCTGCGTCGTTTCGGTGTCCATGCTCACGGAAGGTTGGGACGCGAACACCGTCACGCACATCGCCGGTTTGCGCGCTTTCGGCTCGCAATTGCTCTGCGAACAGGTCGCCGGGCGCGCACTCCGGCGGAAAAGTTATTTCCTGCAAGGCTACGACAAGGCCGGCAACGTCACGACCGACAAACGCAAAATCGTCACCCACAAATTCCCGCCGGAATACGCCCACATCATCGGCGTGCCGTTCAAGCTCTTCAAAGGCGGCAAGACCGTCACCCCGCCGCCCGTGGATACCCAGCGCGTTTTCGCGCTCCCCAAGCGGACCGAACGCTACGAACTCACTTTCCCCAATGTCGAAGGCTATCGCGTGGATTATCCCGAAGGCGACCTGACGTATAGTTTCAAGGGCATTGAAGATTACGAAGTGGACGGCTCGATGTTGCCCACCAAGACCGTCATGGGCACGGGCGTGGACGGAAAAAAAGTCCAACTCTCCGTCGAAAGCATCCTCGCCCATCGCGAACAACAAATCATCTACCGCATTGCCAAAGACCTGCTCCGCGACCATTTCGCGGACGATCAGGGCAACCCGCAGTTCCAACGCTTCCACCAACTCACCGCCATCGTCGGCGACTGGTATGCGAACAAAGTCCGCGTGCTGCACAAAGAACCGAAGTGGAAAAAACTTCTCTACTTTTCCGAGTCGAAAAAAATGGTCGCCCACGTCGCCCGCGCCATTCAAGCCGGCGCTGACCCGGAGCAGCGCATCCGCCCCATCCTGCATTACTACAATCCCACCGGCAGCAGCCGGTTTGTTCACGGCCAGACCACCCGCGAATGTTACGACACCAAGCATAGCCATGTGAACCTTGTCGTCATTGACAGCGGTTGGGAAGGCAAAGCCGCCAAAGTTCTCGATGATCTTGCCGACGACGGCACGGTGCTCGCCTGGGTCAAAAACGCGTTCCTCGATTTCCGCATCCCTTACACCGACAAGGAAGGCAACCAGCGCGATTATCAGCCCGACTTCATTGTCCGTGCGCTTACCGCCAAAAGCGAGCCGGTCAATCTCCTCCTCGAAATCACCGGCATGAAACGGGACAAAGGCGAAAAGAAATGGGCCGTCGAAAACCGCTGGCTGCCCGCCGTCAATTCCATCCGCCACCAGCACGGCTGGGCCCGCTGGGATTTTCTCGAAATCGCCGAGGATATCCGCGACGCCCGCAACGACATCCTTAACCATCTCAAAGCATGAAAGCCGCCGCGGCCCAAAATCCCCGGTGCATCGTTATCGCCGGCGCCAACGGCGCGGGCAAAACCACCTTCGCTCGGGAATTTCTGCTCAAGGACACCGGGGTGACTCACTTTGTCAACGCCGACCTGATCGCCAGCGGCCTCTCGCCCCTCCAGCCCCAACGGGCCGCGCTCTTCGCGGGCCGGCTTTTTCTCGCAGAACTTGATCGGCTCGCCCGCGCGCGCGTCAGTTTCTCCTTCGAGACCACCTTGAGCGGCCTGGCTCATCTCGCCCGGCTCAAACGCTTGCGGGCCGCCGGCTACCAGATCGAAATCCTCTTCCTCCGCCTCAACTCACCCGCACTCGCCCTCCGCCGGGTGGCGGCCCGCGTCCGGCAGGGCGGGCATGATGTCCCCCGCGCCGACGTCTTGCGGCGCTTCCAGCGCGGCTGGCAAAACTTTCCCGCCTATCGCTTCGTGGCCCATGCCTGGGCCGTGTATGATAACTCCGGGCCGGCCCCCATCTTGATCGAACGAAACCCATGAAAACTCCCAAGCCAAAAACACCCGCCTACGACTTCGCCGCTGCGGCCGGTCGCGCCCTGCGTCGCGCCGCCAAGGTCGCCCGCAAAACCGCCAAAATGCACGGTATGCCCATCTACATATCCAGAAACGGCAAGGTCGTCGCCATTCAACCGTGACCCCCACGCTCGCATGAAACCTCCCAAACCCGTCAAATCCATCCGGCACCAGGCCGATAAACGCGCCCACATTCCCAGCGGCGAGGAAGCCGGTTATGAAGTCGGCAGCGACTGCCTCAAGGATACCCCCGGCGACCGCGGCTTCCCGCTCAATCCCGTCGTCCATCGCGGGCAAGACCCGGAACTTTACTGGCTGGAAAAATATAAGAAGCGCGAGTTGCGCGTGCCGGTTCGCTCCCTCTACCGCCACGAACACATTGCCCCGGAAACGCTGATCAAAGGACTCTACCGCATCGTCGCCGAAGAAAAGCCGGAAAGCCCCGAACTGTTCTCCGTCAACGAACTGTTCGGCAACGCGCTCGCCCATGAGGAGCTCGATAAAGTTTCCGACTATTACACCCACTCCGATGGCTGGACGAACCGGCTTATCCAGGGCGACAGCCTGCTCGCCATGACGAGTCTCCTGGAGCGCGAGGGCATGGCGGGTCAGGTGCAGTGCTGCTATTTCGATCCCCCTTACGGCATCAAATACGGCTCGAACTGGCAGATTAAACTCAACAACCGCACCGTCACCGACGGCAATGACGACTCCTTGAGTGGCGAACCAGAGCAGATCAAGGCGTTCCGCGATACTTGGGAACTCGGCATCCACTCCTACTTGAGCTACCTGCGTGACCGGCTTCTGGTTGCGAAAGAATTGCTCCACGAATCCGGCTCGTGCTTCGTACAAATTTCCGATGAAAATGTTCACCTCGTCCGCAACCTCATGGATGAGGTTTTTGGTTCTGGAAACTTCGTTAGCCTCATTGCCTTCACGAAAACAATCACACAAACTTCGACGCTCCTGCCCACTGTAAATGATTATGTGGTCTGGTATGCGAAGGACAAGGAATCGCTGAAATTCAGGCATTTGTATGAAGTCAAGAAAGCTGGCGAGGTAGGGGCAACTCGATATAGTTTTATTGAACTTTCTGATGGGACTCGCCGCCGCCTCACTGGAGACGAATGGACCGATACATCTAGTATTCCAAGCGGCGCAAGGCTTTTTACCACAGGAGATTTAACCTCACAGGAATATCGCTCCGAAACATCAAAGCCCTTTGTCTTTCGGGGTAAGAGCTTCTCACCTGGCCCTAATCGTCATTGGAACCAGTCATTTCCAGGACTAAATCGCTTGGCCGATTTGGGGAGACTTGTTGTGGAAGGCAACTCGCTGCGAGTCATCCGCTACTTGGAAGACATGCCATTGTTTCCGATTTCAAATATTTGGACGGATACTATGGGAATTCAAAGTCGGTCTGATCCTCGCGTATATGTTGTTCAAACAGCAAACAAAGTTATCGAACGTTGCCTCCTGATGACGACCGACCCCGGCGATTTGGTGCTCGACCCGACGTGCGGTTCAGGCACGGCCGCATACGTCGCCGAGCAGTGGGGACGCCGCTGGATCACCACGGACACTTCGCGCATCGCCCTGAACATCGCCAAGACCCGCCTGATGACCGCCACCTTCCCCTTCTACACGCTCTACGATACGGAGGAGGGCGAGCGCGCCGTGGCCGAGGGCAAAGGCAAGCCCGGCCAGCACGATCCGCAGCACTCGCGCGACCCCAAACAACCGTTGCGCGGCCACAATGTCCGCTACGGGTTCGTCTATAAAAAAGTCCCACACATCACACTCAAGAGCATCGCCAACAACGAACCGCCCGCCGAAGAAACGCTCTACGACCAGCCGCTCGAAGATAAAAAACGCCTGCGCGTGGCCGGGCCGTTCACCGTGGAGACGCTGCAAAGCTACGAGCCAATCTCCCCCGAGGAACTGGCCCGCCAGCGTGAAGGCGTGGAGGAGTTGGCCGCGTTCGAGGATTTAATTTTCGAGCATCTCAAATCCGCCGGCGTGAAAACCGGCGACAAAAGCGAGCAAGCCGTATTCACCCGCATTGATCGCCTCAGTTCCACCGCCTTGCACGCGGAAGGTTTTTACCAAACCGCCAGCGGCGAGAAAAAAGCCTGTCTGCACGTCGGCCCGAAATTTGGCACGGTCAGCAAACAAGCCGTCACCGAAGCCATCAAAGCCTGCCGCGACAAACGCGACGCGGACTGGCTTTTGATTCTCGGCTTCGCCTTTGAGAGCGGCATCACGGAGTTGAGCCGCAACTTCGGCAACTTCCGCGTGAGCATCGTGCGGATGCACGACGATTTGTTGCAGGAAGGTCTTTTGAAGAGGGACAAAAAAGCCGCCAGCTTCGTCACCATCGGCGAGCCGGACATCCGCCTGCATCGCAAGAACGGAACGGCCACCGTGGAAATCGCCGGCCTCGACATTTACGACCCGATCCGCGACGAAGTGAAAAGCCGCGACGTTCACGACATCGCTTATTGGATGCTGGACGATGATTACGACGGCTCGAATTTCGTCGTGCGCCAGGTCTTTTTCTGCGGCGGCGACAAAGACGAGTTCGAGGCGTGGAAAAAGGAATTGAGCAATCTCGCCGCCGCCGCCGCCAAAAAGAAGGCCGAGCAAACCTTGAAACTCCAAATTGACGACGAAGCCTTCGCTGCCGCCTACGGCCACACCAGCCGCCCGTTCGCGATCAAGTCCGGCCAAAAAGTCGCCGTCCGCGTCGTCAGCCAGTTCGGTGAAGAAACCACCAAGATTCTCGGAGCAAAGGCGCAATGAAATTCACGGCGTGCCCGCGCGCGCGGCGTTGGAGCGCTCCTTAAGCTTCTCCTGCTTGTCGCGGGCGGCTTCGGTAGCCGAGGCGTTGATCACCTCGCGATCCTTATCGGGATCGTAGTCATAGACGCTCGGGAGGCGCAGGTTGAGGGCGTCCTCAATCAACTCCAGGGCGCTGCGCCGGTCGGTGCCCCACTCGGTGGTGTTGGCCACACTGAAGCGCACGCCATAGTCGCCGCGCACGACCCACAGGCCGAGTTGCGGCGCGTGACTGACCGTGATGCCTTCCTCGCCGAGCACTTCAGTTGCGAAGTGCTGAATGTCCGCAGTCGTAATCCAGGTGCTCCCCAACCGCGCATCAATCTCCGTCGCGTTCAAGTCGGCCGGTTGCACCTGGCGCAAGGCGGCAACATTCCCTTGGAACTGTTCCTCGGCCAGGGCTGCCAATTCATGTCCATGGCCAGATTGTGGAGGCGGCGCAGGAAGACGTTGGTGGACACGCCGCCATTTTCGAGCACGCGCAGGAATTCCTCGGCCGTGGTTTCCAGGACGACCCGCTGGCGCAGCGGACCAAACGCCGGGTCTTTGATGGCTCCCTCCCAGCGCCGCCGGGGGACGCCCGCCTTGGTCTTCACGGCTTCCTCCATGACGTGCTGCCAGGTGCGGGTGGCGCAGGCGGGGTCGCCGGCTTTCCAATAGACGCGGGCCAGTTGGAGGCTGAAGGCGGGGTGCTGGGCGCCTTCGTTCTTGGCGTGGACAAGCCGGGAGGCCTCCTGCTTGTCCCTGGTGGCGAGCGATTACTGTTGGCCGGTGTGGGTGTCTTCGCAGTAATAGACGCCCCAACTCCGGCGAAACGCGCGGTAACGATGCTTCATGTTCGAGTTCATGTTCTGAGCATGAACCCGCTCGCCGCTCCGCCGTTAGCGAGTAGTGGACCGGTTGGCGCTGGGCCGGTGCCGGTAGTGCTTGAGTAGCTCAAACACTGAAGAATCCACTGACAGAGACATGAGGTCGTTCCAGCAGTTGTTTGACATGAGAATCATGGAATAAACCTGTGGCTCCGTCCACAGTCGTCTATCGGCACTGGCGTGGCTGGCAACGGCCGGGTCAGAAGCTGCCGAGACAATGCACCTCCGCCCTTCCGGGCGAAGAGGCGACCGCGAGGAAGCCTCCGCGACTGCCAGCGTCAAGGCGGTCGGAGGGCTAGACGGGATGACACGCCCAACCCAGGTGAACTGCCGCAAGCAT
>CAINDV010000370.1 GCA_903847485.1 uncultured Verrucomicrobiota bacterium | reverse complement strand
CGGGGCCAAGGTTGGAATTCTTCTTGTTGGATACGGACTCGTAGAAATTCTCGTAAGCGTTGGGCGCGCGGAAGGCCTGGCCGTAGATGAGTTTGAAAGTGGTTGGCGCCCAGGGATTATAGATCAAGGCGGCACGCGGATCACCGTGCCGCCAAAAGTGCTGAAATGGTCATACCGCAGGCCGGCATTCAGGGCGAGGTTCTTCAACATCTGAAACTCGTCCTGCGCATAGAAGCTGTAAATGGTGGCGGACTCCTTCGAGTCGAGGTAAGGCACCGGCGGGTCGAGGTCCGCATTCGACTGGTCGAGTTGGAGGTCGTAGCGCAGCTCCGTGCCCGCGGTGACGCGATGCTTCTCGAAAAAGGTCTTGGTGACTTGCACCAGGCCACCCACCGACTGGGCTTGGGCGAAATCCTGGTTCAGCGTGACGGGCTGGAGCGGATCGAAATAGTCGTAGGGATACGCCCCGTCAAAGCCGTAGTAGTCGTACGAGGCGGACGCCAGGAGTTCCCACTCATTCTCAAAAGCGTGCTGGAACTGGAGGTTGGCATACGCGCGGCTGTCGGTTTCGACAAAGTTCGGGTTGTTGAAAATGACTGTGGCATCGGCTGTGGAGTAGGGGGCGGTAGGCCAGGTTTTCTTGCGCTTCACATAGCCGCCTTCGAGCGAAAGCCCCTTCCAGGAAATACTGGCAAACCCGCTGCCGGCCCGGCCACCGTCGATGTCCTGGGCGATGCCATTGTTGATGGCGGAGAACTCGGAGTAGTAGAGCTGGCGGTCGCCCGCGCTGTCGTAGAACGTGCCGGAGAGCATCAGTTCGACCCCGTTGGTGAACTGGTTGCCGTAGGTGAAGCGCCCGGTATAGGTGTCGAAGGTGGCTGCGGACCCGGAGAGTTCCACGCCGTTGACGTCCCGGCCCTTCCGGGTGATGACATTGATGACCCCCAGGAAGGCGTTGTTGCCGTAAAGGGAGGATCCCGGCCCGCGGATGACTTCCACGCGCTCAATCAGATCCACATCAAGGAGGAAATCCATCCCGCTGGCGGCCGTGTCGTAGATCGGATCGTTCAGGCGGTGTCCGTCCACCGTGATCAGCAGGCGGCCGCCGAAGTCGCCCGAAATGTTCATGCCGCGCATACCAATGGCGTTATACCACCGGTCGGAAGTCACATAGAACCCCCGCACGCTCCGCAGCACGTCCGCCAGCGTGCGGTACCCCTGCTGCTTGATATCGTCCGCCGTGACAATGCTGACGGCGGAAGGGGCTTCCGTGACCTTCTGCTCGTGCTTGGAGGCTCCGAACACCGTGTCCACTTTTACCTCCATCAGTTCCTCCATGCTGAGGTTCTTGAGCGTTTGGGTCGTCTGGCTGGTTTCCCCGTCTGCTGCCGCCATGTCATAACCCGACGAGGCCAACGCCCACACGACGGCGCAAATGGCCGCGACCCGCCGCCGGCCACGCCTGTTCTGACGGCCGGCCGGCCAGAACATCGTCCTGGCCCACCCGGCATGTTGTGTCAAGTTGCGCATGT